>CAYWAX010000071.1:0-9539 GCA_964456425.1 uncultured Nitrospinaceae bacterium
GCAAACTATGTGTTGTCTGGTGCTTTTATACTACCAAAGTCTTTTTTTGAAATTTTATCTGAAATGGAGATGGATGAATCACTAAATTCTTTGGTTTCTAGTAGTGGTTTATTAAGTGCAATTTGGGAACAGGGCTGGTTGGATCCACAGTGGCCCTGGGAACTTTTAAATGCAAATAAGATGTTAATGGATAACTGGAATGTAGCTAATGTGGACACATCAGTTCAACTTCGTGGTTCTATACAATTTAGAGGGCCGGTAGTAATTGAGCGAAATGTAATAATAGAGAATGGCACCTCAATTTCGGGTCCCTGTTTTATAGGGAAAGATTCGTATGTGGGGAATGGCGTTTTGATTCGTCCATATACATCGATAGGACCAAATTCCGTTATTGGTTTTGGAGTAGAACTAAAGAACTGCATTCTGATGGGGAATTCAAGAGTTGGTCGGCTCTCCTTTATTGGTGATAGTGTTGTTGGAGAAAAAACGGAATTCGGATCTGGTACAATGACCTTGAATCAAGCGCAAGAAAAATCAGTTAGAGTTTTAATGCCCTCTGGAATAGAAGACACTGGATCAGATAAATTAGGTGCTTTAATTGGTGATAGTTGTAAAATTGGAGCATCGAATACATTTGCGTCAGGTACAATTTTGCCTGCAGAGTCTACAGTTCCTCCTTTTATAACTTTCCCAAAAGGGAGTAACTAATGTGCGGAATTGCCGGAATAGTTTCTTCATCTGATATTTCTAAAAGATTGTTGCAATCTATAACTTCTCTGGAGTATAGAGGATATGATTCTTGTGGAATGGCGACTAATTCAAATGGTTCTATTGAAGTAAGGAAGAATGTTGGTACTGTTGAATCAGTGAATTTAAAAGAACAATTTTTAGAAATGTCTGGTTGTGTAGGGATAGCTCATACTAGATGGGCAACACACGGTGATGTGACTCAAAGAAATGCTCATCCACATACTGATAGTAAAAATCAACTTGCGCTTGTCCACAATGGAATAATTTCAAATTATAATGAACTTCGAGAAAATCTTATTCAAAATGGAATTAAATTTTATTCTGATACTGATTCTGAAGTCATCGGTCATTTAATTTCATCTTTAATGGAAAAAGAAGAATTAGATCTTGAATCTTCATTTGTTAAAGTTTTGTCGAAGATTGAAGGTTCTTTTGCTCTTGCTGTTATCTCCGTAAATGTTCCAGGGACAATTTTATGTGCTAAGCAGGGAAGTCCGTTAAGTATCGGATTAGGTGAAGGGACGAATTTTATTGGTTCTGACTTTAATGCATTTTTGCCTTTCACTCAGAGTTCTATAATTCTTGATGACGGAGAATACGCTTTAGTTAATGAGAGAGAATGCGTAGTTAAAACAACTAAAACATGTAAAACAATTAAAAAGAAAGTTACTGAGATACCGTGGGAGGCAACCATGTCTGATAGAGGTGCATTTTCTCACTACATGCTCAAGGAGATATATGATCAACCTTCTACAATTAAAGCTGCTTTAGAAATCCCGAGAAAAGAACTCTCAGATTTTTCGAATTTTATTAATTCTAGTAGTGAATGTTTTATAGCAGGAGTTGGAACGACTTTTTATATTGCTTCCCTGGGACAGTATTTTTTTAATGAATTTTCAGATTCTTTCATGCCTGCTATCAGTACTGATGAGTTCGTACATTTAGTGAAGCCCAGACCGGAAAGTTCTTTGATTGTAATAAGTCAATCTGGAGAAACTTTTGATACTTTAAATGCGGTTGAATATGCTAAAAAGAATAGTGTTAAAACTGGTGGAATAGTAAATGTAATTGGCTCAACATTAGTCAGATCTGTAGATAAGTGCATAATGCAAGGAGCAGGACCAGAAGTTTCAGTAATTAGCACTAAAGCCGCGCTAAGTCAGTCAGTAATTCTTCTTTTAATTGCATTAGAACTAGCGTTATTAAGAAAAAAAATTAACGAAAAAAAGGTCAAAGAGATAAGAACACAAGTGTTAGCTGTAACTGATCTCGTATCAGAAACACTTGACGAAAGATCTGGTTTTTTCCATTCATTTGCACAAAAACATTTAAAAATGCGGAATTGGATCTTTGTTGGGCGAGGCATTTATTATCCTATAGCATTAGAATGTGCTCTAAAGATGAAAGAAGTAACATATTTGCACGCTGAGGGAATGAGTGCAGGATTTCTGAAGCATGGGACGATCTCTTTAATTGATGAAAATGTAAATACTGTTGCTCTAATCCCTCCTAAAGAACAAGAAGATTTATATAATTTGACCTTAAATAGCATTCAAGAGATTAGAGCAAGGGGTGGATTTGTTTTAGGAATAAGATTTTCCGATGAGGGCTTTCCAAAAGATCTTCTTAGTGATGAAATAATTTTACCTTCTGTATCAATTTTCCAGGCTCCTTTTCTCCATCTTTTATCCGGTCAGCTTTTATCCTATTATATGGCAGTTGGATTGAAAAGAAATGTTGATCGTCCTCGTTCTTTAGCCAAATCAGTTACGGTAGCTTAATTCTTTAATGCAAAATAATAGATTGCAAGGGACAGATGGAGTTAGAGGGTTTGTTTACTTGGAAAGTGATTCGTTAGAAGATCCAAAAGGACATCAGGAATTATTTGCAAAAAAAGGTTATCTGACAGAAAGGTTCATTGAACATTATGTCTTTGCTTGTTCTCGTTTTTTACTTGAAAGGTCCTCAGAAAAATTAATCTCACCTTTAGCAATTGTTTTTGCGATGGATCCAAGAGACGAACAAGGCATTTTTTATGCTGCTGCAATGAGAGGACTACAGAAATCTAATGCTCACATTCTTTCGTTATCTATTGCACCTACACCAGTTGCGGTTACCTATGCTACTGCAGTCGGTGCCGCTGGAACGATAGTACTTACTGCTTCTCATAATTCTAGCAGACAAAATGGTGTGAAAGTTTTTGCTTCTCCAGATTATCGGAAATTATTCCCTTATGAAGAAGATAAGTTAAATGAAATATTTTGGAGTGTTTCTTGGAATGAGATTGATTCAATGCCCTTGCATTCTAATTTTTTTGATTCTTCATCTGAATCCAAAGAATTTTATAAGCAACATATTTTAAATCGTTCAAATTCTTGGCTAAAAGATTCTGATCTTAAAGATATTTCTTTGATTATCGATAGTGCCTGTGGTGCTTGGAGTGGTCTTGCAATGGAAGTAACGAGTGAACTTCGGCCTTTTGAATGTTTGGAAGTGAATACCTTAAGTGAGGGTCAGGTTAATGAAGGTGGTGGTGTAGTTGCTTTAGAGAATCAGCAAACGATATTTTCACATGAAAAAGAGAAAATAGATTCTCATAAAGGGATCAAATCCTTGTTGGAAAATGGGAGAAAAAGACAAGAAGAATTAATTGAAGGAAAAGGAATTGTAGTAGCTGGTATTTTTGATGCTGACGGGGATAGATCCTATACACTTGTTTATAATCCATTCGATGATTCTTCGATAATTTTAAATGGTGACTCTTGTATTGTACTGCAGGCCAATTTTCTTTCGATGGCAGGAGAACTTGATAGTAAAAAGATTGCAGCATTAACTATTGAAAGTAATATGGGTGCTGAAAAATATCTTGTAAAATTAGGATTCAAAGTAATTATTACTCCTGTTGGAGATAAATGGATTTTGGAAAAACCAAAACTATACAATGAAGACTTCTTGATTGGTGGCGAAGAGTCTGGACATACAATTGTACGAAGTCTACTAACTGATTCCTCGGGTTTCGTTCGTCATGCGTATATTGGTGATGGATATAAAAGTTTTGTTAATACGGTCGCATCTCTTGTAGCAATCAAACGTACTAAGGGAGTAGAGGATTTTTATAATTTTCTCAAACTTCCTTTTGAAAGAGAATATAAATCAACTTACAGTATTTTTTATGTAAAAAAAGAAAATTTATTAGAAGATTCTCAAGTTCGAAAGTTAGTTATTGATTCCCTTGAAGAATCTATTCTTGCATGTTCTCCATCAGATTTAGTACTTAAATGGAAGAATTTTAAAAACTGCGAAGATATAGTTTATGTTAATCTGCTAGATCTCAATAAAAGTATAATAGGAACTATTTATATTCGAAATTCAGGAACCGAAGATAAGACAAGTTTAGTTATGAAAGCGGATGCTGAGACACAGGATTTGATGAAAAAGATTTTTCATTCCTTTTTTCCTTCGATGTTTTCATTTTTAAAAAATAAAAGTAATAGTTTTTGTATAGTTGAGAAAAAATTCATTCAAATGATTAATGAAGGGATTTTTTCTGAAGAGGCAATTCTAAAAAAAATAGATCAATCCATTATAGAACTAATTGATTTGAAACAAATTTATAAAAATGCAATAAGTGGTGGTTTGGTAGTTTTAAAAAAAGGAGAATATTTTCTTACTGAATTAGGAGAATCTTTTTTGGAGAAATTTGATGTCTAATATTCATCCCAAAGACTATTTTGTTGATTTGCAGCAATTGCCAAATTGTGACGTTACTTTTGTATGGGAAATAATTGCTACGTTAAACGAATATTTGGCTTCGTTGATTAAAAATTCTAGTCTTCCTGAAGCAGAGAAAGCAGATTTGAAAGGAATGAATGTAAATAATCATGGAGTTGTAAGTAAAGAAACATTTATTTGTGGAAGTTCTTTTAAAATCTCTTCTCTCAATATTTTAATTGAAGAAGGAGTTGAAATTGAGCCTGGAGTTTTTATTAAAGGTCCTTGTAAATTATCTAAAGGATGCAAAATCCGTCATGGTGCATATCTCAGAGAATCTTGTCTTATTGGAAAAGAATCGGTAGTCGGCCATGTTACAGAAGTGAAAAATAGTATTTTTCTGGATGGAGCAGAAGCAGGTCACTTTGCTTATGTGGGAGATAGTATTCTAGGATCACTTTCTAATTTAGGTGCTGGAACAAAACTTGCTAACTTAGAATTTAGGACACAAGAAGAAAAGACTGGGAAAAATAATAAAACTATAAAAATTTCTTCTGATGGACAAGAATTCGATACTGGATTGAGAAAATTTGGAGCTATTATAGGCGATGGTTCAGAACTTGGTTGTAATGTTGTCACTTCCCCAGGGACTCTTTTAGGAAAAGGATGTTGGGTCTCTCCTAATACGAATGTTAAAAAAGGAATATATACACAAGGAAAACTAATACGTTCTAGGCATAATAAAGGAGTAGAATCTGATATTAGACTCTAGGTTTTCATTTACTTTTTCTCTTTAAAATCTTATGATTGCGCTGTGTTTTTTTGTTTATAAATTGAACTTAATATTTTAGGTTAAATATGTCTATTTCTTTTGATGATGTTGTTCATGTTTCACGTCTTGCCAGACTTGATTTTAAAGAAAATGAATTTGAGGAGATTACAGAGCAGTTGGGTTCAATTTTAAATTATATATCTAGTTTAAATGAATTAGACACTAAGGATGTTTTGCCTACTTCGCACGTACTTAGTATTAAGAATGTTTTTAGAGAAGATATAGTTAATGAGCCAAATGTTAATGAACTGGAAAAAATGGCTCCAGAGTTTAAAAATGGCTGTTTTCTTGTACCAAAAGTTTTAGATTAGAAAAAATATTATGGTATATTCTGCATTATCTGAATTTGTTGAAAAGCTTGAACATTCAAGTGATTTGAAACGTATTTCTGTTCCAGTTTCTGTTGAACTTGAGATGACAGAAATTGCGGATAGAAATGTAAAATCCTCCGGTCCTGCCTTGCTTTTTGAGAAACCCATAGACAAAGATGGAAATATTTTTAATATCCCAGTTTTGATTAATGCGTATGCTTCTGATGAGCGTATGAATATGGCGTTAGGTGTTGAAAGTTTAGAAGATGTAGCAGACGAAATTGCAGATTTGTTAGAAATTAAACCTCCAGAGGGGTTAGTTGAAAAAGTAAAGATGTTGCCTAAGTTGGCAAGAATTAGCTCATTTTCTCCGAAAAATGTAAGTACCGCGCCCTGTCAGCAATTTGTTGAGATTGAAAACCCGGATCTATTTTCGATTCCTGCATTAAAATGTTGGCCCGAAGATGGAGGTCGTTATATTACTTTTGGACATATTTATTCTAGAAATCCAGTTTCTAATAGAAGGAATGTGGGTCTTTATAGGGTTCAAATATTTGATTCCAAAACTGCTGGGATGCATATGCATTTGCATCATGATGGAGCTCAGAACTTTCTTGCTAGTTCTAAAGAAGGCAAGAAGATGGAAATGGCGATTGCGCTTGGAGGAGACCCAGTACTTGTATATGCTGCAAGCGCACCTCTTCCTCCTGGTATCGATGAATTAAGTTTAGCTGGTTTCCTTAGAAGGAAAAGTGTTGAACTAGTCAAATGTAAGACCGTAGATGTAGAAGTTCCTGCGAGTTCTGATATCGTAATTGAAGGTTATCTTAATCCTGGTGAATTAAGAGAAGAAGGTCCTTTTGGAGATCACACAGGCTGGTATTCTTTAGAAGATGATTATCCAGTCTTTCATGTCACTGCAATTACAAGAAAAGAAAATCCAATTTATCCAACTACTATAGTCGGTAAGCCTCCAATGGAAGATTATTGGTTAGGAAAAGCATCCGGTAGGATTTTTCGTCCTTTAATGAAAATGCAATTACCTGAAATAGTGGATATCCATATGCCTTCAGAGGGCGTATTTCACAATATGGTGATAGTTTCCATCAAGAAATCTTATCCTTATCATGCGCGAAAGGTTATGGCTGCATTATGGGGCATGGGGCAGATGTCTTTGTCAAAGATTCTCGTAATTGTGGACGATGATGTGAATGTTCATGATACTAGTGAAGTGGCGTGGAAGGTACTTGGGAGTATTGATCCAAAAAGAGATTTGATGTTTGTCGATGGTCCAGTAGATGCTTTAGAACATGCCTCCAGTAAGCCTCATATAGGAAGTAAAGTAGGAATTGACGGAACAAAAAAATGGAAAGAAGAAGGTTTTGAAAGAAGATGGCCAGATGTGATTACTATGGATAAGAATATTACTTCTTTAGTTACTCAACGATGGAAAGAATATGGATTCTAAGAATTGTAAGGAGTTATTTTCTTGAGTCTAAAGAAATATCTAGAGATGGTGAAGTTTGAACATACCATTTTTGGATTACCTTTTGTCTTACTTGGTGCTGTTCTTGCTGCAAATGGAATTCCAGATTTAGTTATAATGTTTTGGATGATAGTAGCTGTTATCGGTGCAAGAAACTTTGCGATGGTTCTAAATCGTTTTGCTGATAGAAAGATAGATTTTAAAAATCCAAGAACTCAGGATCGGTCTATTTTCCTTCCTCTTTTAAATTCCTTTTATGTTTGGCCTGTAATGATATTTTTTTCATTTTTGTTTTTTTTTTCTTCCTGGATGTTAAATCCTCTCTCTTTTTATCTTTCTTTTCTAGTTTTTTTTGTAATTATAATTTATAGCTATTCAAAACGATTTACTTCATTGACGCATTTTATCCTTGGTTTTGTTTTAGGTAGTGCTCCTGCTGGCGCTTGGATTGCAGTAAGAGGAGAATTGGATGTTGTTCCACTTTTCCTTTTTTTAGGAGTGTTATTGTGGGTTGCTGGATTTGATCTTATTTATTCTTGCGTAGATGAAGAATTTGATAAAAAAGAGGGTTTGTTTTCGATTCCTTCCTTTCTAGGAGTAAAAATTTCACTTCTGATTTCTATTTTTGTACACATACTATCGGTAGTTTTTTTTGTTCTTGCAGGCAGGATTTTAGAATCAGGAATCTTGTATTGGATTGGATTAGGAGTCGCATCTTTTCTTCTGATTTGGGAGCATTATATTGTAAAGCCAGATGATTTAACCAAGGTCAATATTTCGTTCTTTAATCTTAATGCACTCGTTTCAGTTTTTATTTCGTTAGGTGGAATAGCTGATATTTTTTTTCATTTCTAAGAGGTTTTTTTGTCACCTAATATTGAACGAAAAAAAGTTAAAGAGATGTTTTCAAACATAGCACCTACTTATGATCGTCTGAATCACTCTCTGAGTTTTGGTCTGGATTTTTACTGGAGAAAGAGAGCGGTCAGTTTTTTATATAAAAACGCTAGTTCTTCTTCTGTTTTTTTAGATTTAGCTACGGGAACAGGAGATGTTGTTCTAGAAATTTTCAGACAATCAAAATTGATTAAGAATAAGTCAAAAGTTAGAGTTTTTGGATTAGATTTTGCTTATCCAATGTTGGATATCGGGAAATCTAAAATTTCAAAAAAGATGTTAGACTGTAATTTTATTCAAGGAGATGCCCTTTCTCTTCCATTTCAAGATGCGACTTTCGATGGAGTTATCATTTCTTTTGGCTTTAGAAATTTTGAAAAACGTGAGATAGGGTTGGCTGAAATATCGAGAGTTATCCGACCTGGAGGAAAAATTGTTATTTTAGAGTTTGGAAATCCCGTGGGTATTTGGAGTATAGGATTTAATTTTTATTTTAAATGTATTCTTCCTGTTTTAGGTAGAGTGTTTTCTGGTCATCTTGATGCTTATAGTTATTTGCCTGCTACTGTTTCTGAATTTCCTACTTCCGATAAAACGAAGGAACTAATCAAAAAATTTAATTTTCAAGATGTTGACGTACACTCAATGACTGGTGGAGTAGCAAACATTTTTGTGGGGACACGTTTTTAAATTATTTTTATTAATTTTTACTTAAGATGAAAACACTTGATACGGAGCCAGGTCCTCCTAGTGTATGACCCAGAGCCTTCTTTGCATTTTTTACTTGTCTATCACCACATCGTCCAAGCAGTTGATTAGATAAGTCTCCTAAAACACGAGCTCCAGTAGCTCCTATTGGATGTCCACAGCTTTTTAACCCCCCAGATGTATTGACAGGTAACTGTCCTCCAAGTTTACTAGAACCACTCTTTACAAAGTCGGGCCCCTCTCCTTTTTTAACAAAACCTAAATCTTCATAGTTTAAAATTTCAGTTATTGTGAAACAATCATGTACCTCTGCAACATCTATCTCTTCTAATGGATTTTCAATTCCCGCTTGAGTATACGCTTGTTGTGACGCATGTTGCGTCGCTTCAAATCCTGTGAATTTAAATTTTGGATTGAAAGCTGTCGTAATGTATCCCGTTGCACAAGAAAGACCCATCCCATCTATAAGAATATAATCTTTTTTGCTAAATCTTTTTTCAGCTAGTTCAGCTTTACATAAAATTAAGGCTGCCGCTCCATCTGTTGTCGGGCAACAATCATATAATCCGAGTGGTTCTGTTACAGGGGGGGCTTTTAAGACTTGTTCTTTTGTTATTTCTTTTCTGAAATGAGCTCTAGGATTTAATGAGCCATGGTAGTGATTTTTAACGGCCACCTCTGCAAGATCTTCTTTAGTTGCTCCATATTCTTCAAAATATCTAGTTGCTAAAATAGCAAAACTTCCTGGAGCAGTCCGACCTTTGGAATACATGGGATGTAATTTCTCAATATGTTGTGCAACTAGGCTTCCTCTAGGTGGAACTTCTCTCATTTTTTCTGCGCC
>CAYWAX010000072.1:0-9381 GCA_964456425.1 uncultured Nitrospinaceae bacterium
CAAATTTTGCCGCGAGAACTGTTGCAAGCGGCGCTAGACAATTTGTTGTACCACTTGCACTAGAGAGTATGTGGTGTTCAACGTGATTATAGTTATCATGATTTACACCAAGAACAACTGTTATATCTTCTCCAGAAGCGGGTGCAGAAATTATAACTTTTTTTGCTCCTGCTTCAATATGTTTGCCAGCATCCTCTCTTTTTGTAAAGATTCCAGTACTCTCCACAGCAATTTCTACTCCGAGATCCCCCCATGGTAGATCAGCAGGATTTCTTGTAGATAGAACTTTAATTTTCTGTCCATTTACAATTATGGAGTCTTCATCAGATTCGACCGTGCCATCAAAACGACCATGTATTGAATCATATCTAAGTAAATGAGAAAGAGTTTTAGGGTCCGTTAAATCATTAACAGCAACAATCTGTATGTTCTTGTCATTTATTGCAGCTCTTAATAAGTTACGTCCTATCCTTCCGAAACCGTTAATACCGACCTGAATCCCCATAGCAATGAATCCCCCTTTTTTATTTCATTTTGAAAATTAACTAGTAAAGCGGAAAAATAAAAAATACATTAAACAAAAAGCAAAAACAATTACTCCCAAGAATTTCTTGAACAAAATAATTATTTTCTCTTTTTACTTAATCGGTTTCTTTCTTTTTTTGTGGATTCCTCATCTATCTCTAAATTCTTAGTATTTTTGAAAACCACCCCGTAGTTTTTGAAAGCAGTTGAACGAGAAATATATCCTCTTAAAACGTCTTTTTTAACTAATTCAATGCTTCTTCGTACAGGATTTCCATAACCACCACCTCCAGAAGCTTGAATTATTAAGTGTTCGCCTTTGTTAATTTTTTTGGAAGAAATTAATGATGGTAGTGAATTCTTTCCTCTTCCTTTTTTTGTAATTGATTGTTCTGATAGGTAACCATTATATCCTCCAAGTTTCCCTGAAGTAGACGTTTTATCATTATTGCGTGCTAATGACATTAAAGAATCTTGTTTTAAAAGATACTCTTTCGTAATTCCTAAGCCTCCTCTGAATTTTCCATGTCCTCCTGAATCTACCCTAAGTTCTTCTCTAATAATTTGTAATGGGTAACGATTTTCTGTAATTTCAATCGAAATTCTTCCGGTCCCAGAAAGGGGGAGAACAGAGGATACTCCATCGCTATTAAAAGATGCTCCAGTTCCTGAACTTATAGATTCTCGAAAAAGAGAGGATCTCTTTTCTTTATATTCGGTAAACAGACTGAAGGTATTTAAATTTTCAAATCCAACTCGAGTTTTTCCAGAACTTGCTTTAAATAAAAGTTCATTAAAACCTGAAATAATACTACTGATAGTTAGTAGACGTAGACTTGTAGGAGCAGGGAAATCAGGTGTAACTATTGACTTGGTTTCTGGTAGTTCTATATCAAATATTTTGCATGCTCCATCATTAACTCTGATATTGTTTCTTTGTTCAGAATTACTCTCTAACTGAAGTAGAAATGGTGTTAAGAGTCTTGTAATAAATTTTGTTCCGTTTCCAGAAAGAGGGCAATTGATTGGTCCTTCAGATTGCCCAGAACTGCCAATAAAGTTGAGTGTTAACTTTTTACCGCTTTTCAATAAAGTTAAGGCTATATGGTTTTTGCCCTCAAAATGACCTGGTGCGATTGCTTTTTTCACTTTCCATTCACCGTCTTCAATGTTTTCTTCTATTAAATTTTCAAAAGCATCTTTAGATTCTTTTAAAAGGTCTGAAAAACAGGCTTTGAGTTCGTCTTTTCCATATCTTTTTATTAGTTCTTTAAGTTGAAGACTTCCTAAATTTAATACTGAAATTTTTGCATACAAATCATCTCGTAGAAGATCGGGTTGTCTGCTATTACGAACTATAAAATTAAAGATATCTTCTTTTATCTTTTGACCTTCTTTTATCTTGATTGGCTCAATAATAATTCCTTCATGAAAGCTGTCCTTAGATAAATCAGATGTCCCACCATAAGAAATACCTCCTACATCATCGTGTTGTGCACGAACCTGTATAAAAGAGATTAATTCATTTTCAGAGAAAAGCGGTTGCGAAATACAAATTTCTGAAGAATCACCGATTCCATTTAATGACAGAAAGGAATCATTCTGTATGAATATATCACCTGATTTTATTTCTTCTTTTCTGAATTTTGCAAGAATAGAATCTATGCCGGTGCCTAGCATTTTTGAAGTTAGAGATCTGCCAAATTTATCATAAAACTTTACTGAAAAATTGTTACCGTCTCTAAGAGAATCGCATCTCCAGGATCTTGCTAAATATTCTTCTAGTTCCATTTCAATCGAAAGGATTGCACCAGAGAGTATTTCACTTACGATTGGATTAGCGTTCATTTAAGCAGCTCCTACACCGTGAAGACCAGTTGCTCTTCCAGCTCTTTGAGTTTGTTTTGTTAAGTCAGACTTGGTAACCAGTAATAAATTTCCAAATCTATCAACTCTAGCTTCTTGCTTTGGAAAGACAACCGTAGTACTTCCAAAACTTTCTATGATAGCCGGTCCAGGAATAAAGTTCCCTTCAAGTAATCGTTCTCGATAGTAGATGGGTGTATCAACAAAACCATTTGTTTCAGGAAACCATACCAATCTCGCGCCTTTATATGCTTCTTCTGCGGATTCATCTCCAGATTGAATCAATGGAAGATTGGGTGGTTGAGTAAGCCCGTAACTTATAATATTTAAATTTGTGATTTCTACCTGTCTTTGGTTAATGAAATTTTTATTGAATTGTTTTTGGTAGTGAAAGTGAAACTTTTCTAAAATTTCTTTAATTGAAACTTTAGAAATAAAACCAGAAGGTATTTCAATATCTATCTCATTTGATTCGTTTTCATATTGCATTCTTATATTTCGTTTTAAAAGTTGACGAGTTTCAGGAACGTTTTCTTCTGTAAGAGTTTCCGTTGCTTTAACTTCTAAATCATCAAAAATTGAATTTAATTCTTCAATGTTAAAGTCGTCTTCTTTTTTATTATATCGATGAATATGTTCGTTCATTAAATCTACAACTTCAAGACCAAAGGCACTAGTCATTCCAGCAAAAGGAGGAACAATGACGTTTTCAATACCTAAAAATTCGGCGACAAGTCCTGCAGTCAATGGACCCGAACCTCCAAAGGCCATAAGAGAAAAATCTTGAGGTGAAAGGCCTTTTTTTACAGTTGTTTGTCTAATTGCATGTACTTGATTCCATGCAGTGATTTCAACCACACCAGCTGCCATTTCCATAGGGTCAATTTTAAAATGCTTAGCTAGAGTTCTCATTGCTTTCATAGCTAAAGCTTTGTTCAGTTTTATTTCACCACCTGCAAGGTGAAGTGGACTTCTTGCGAGAACTAAATTGGCATCCGTAACTGTTGGATGTTCACCTCCTTGTCCATAACAAACTGGTCCAGGACTAGCACCAGCACTTTGAGGACCAACTTTTAATCTTTTTTGGGAATTTACCCAGGCGATCGAACCGCCTCCTGTTCCAATGGTTGTAATATCAATCATTGGGATTTTTAGGGAAAAATTTCCAATTTTATGATTGGCGGATCTTTTTGGATCTCCTCTTTCTATGATTGCAATATCCGTAGAAGTTCCTCCACCATCAAGAGTTATTAGTTTATCTATACCCGAGATTCTTCCTAGATAAGATGCAGATAGTGCTCCAGCAGCAGGACCTGATAAGACTGTAGAAATAGGTTTTTTAGAAATTTCTTCATTTGAAGCAACTCCTCCGTTGCTTTTCATAATGAGAAAAGGAACATTTTTGTAATTTTCTTCTATTTTCCCAGAACTCTTTCCAAGATAACTTTTTACATGTGGTTTAATAAAAGAATCGAGCAATGTAGTAATTGCTCTGTCATATTCTCCAGGTTCAGGAGACACCGACGAAGATATACTTAATTCGCATTCAGGAAAGTCTTTTTCAAAGATATCTCTAATCAACTTTTCATGGGTAGAATTTACATAGGAGTGTAAAAGGCAAATCCCTACAGAAGAAATACCTATTTCTTTGAATTTTTTAGGTAGAAGAAATATTTCTTTTTCAGATAAAGTATTTAATATTTCTCCGGTGGGAGAGATCCTTTCTTCAACCTCAAAAATTCTTTCTGGAGGTACTAATGCTTTTAAAGGTTCCTGAATTATTTTTGAAATGAAGTTTGTTGAATCAGTAGAATTATCTTTCTGAGTTGCAAGTCCTATTTCAAGAAGATGTCTGAATCCCGAGGTAATAATCAGACCAAGATTATCAAATCTTTCTTCTAAAATAGCATTTGTAGCAACGGTTGTTCCGTGATAAATCCCGGAAATATCTTGGTCACGCATTTTTGTTTCTTTAAGTATTTTATCAATCCCTTGCATCAATCCTATGCTTGGATCTGATGTAGTTGTAGGAGTTTTAGTACTAAAAATTTCGCCGGTATCTGTTTTCACCCCAACAATATCTGTGAAAGTTCCGCCTGTATCTATTCCAACTCTCAATTTTCGATTATTTTCGGACATTTTATCTTTCTTTTTATAAAGCAAAAAGTATTGCTGCAATGATTGCTAAAATTAGTCCCGCAATTTTCTGTATAGTTATATTTTCATTAAGAAATAAAAATGCGAGAAAAGCTGTCACTCCAGGATATAGAGCAGATAAAGCAAAAATAGCAGTTATATTATTATCAGAGTTTGATATAGCAGAAGTTAAAAAATACATTCCTAAAACAGTTGAAATAGCAGCAGAAATAGGAAAAATATATGCAGAACTCAAGGTTGGCAAATATGAACGATATAGTAATATGCCAATAATCGTGATTGGAAGTATGGTAATTCCCATAAGTAATAAATTATTCATTGAACCCAAACGTTCTTGTCCAATTTTCATAAATAATCCCCAAGTTCCAAAGAACAGAACGGTAAGTCCTATATAAATAAAAGTCAAAGAATTCATTCTAAAATTCCTTTTTATATGATTTATTCATTAAACAACGAAAAAAGAAAGAGAATCTAACGTATTTCTAAAATATTCTCTATGGAGAATTGTACTTAATTAAGAAAGAGGACCTTATACGGCCCTCTTTCAGTTAAAATATTAAAAAGTATTAAATTATAATTATCTATATCGGTCAAGAGTTTTATTTTATGTTAAAATTTGCAATTATTTTTTATCTACTTTGATGGATTGATAAATGAGTATAATTTTTTATGCAGGTTCAGATAAAATATACGATAAGATTTTAAATTCTGCATCGTCTTCGCAGAAAATCGCGATTAAAAAAGCGAAAGAATTTCTTGAAGACTTTTCGAAATGTAGAGATTCTATAGCTTCATATAATGGAGGAACTCCTAATCCACATTTCTATTTAGTAAGATCAGATATTGAAAAAATTTCTAAATTTTTGCCTTCCTATTCCGCAAAAAAGAATATTGTAGTAATTGGCAATGGGGGTTCCATAAGAAATACGATTGCTTTATATGATGCTCTATTCAATCAAATTTCGTCAAAAGATTTATTTTTTATTGATTCTATTGAATCGAGTGGTATTTTTGATGATTTGCTTTCGCAAAGTTCGGGTTTTTCTCCGACAAACACTTTGATTGTTTCAATCAGTAAGTCTGGCAACACTATAAATGTATTAAAAGCATCTGAAGTTTTGTTTGAAAAAGGGTATGAGTTACTTATTGTAACTAGTTCATCAAATAGTAGTTTGTTTGATTTTGCAAAGAAAAATTCTCTTCCATTTCTTCCTCATGATGATGTTGGAGGACGTTTCTCTGCTGGACATAACAATTCTTTTTTACCAATAGCCCTTCTTTTGGGAAAAATTGATAAGATAGTAGAATTGGATCAGTCTTTCTCCAGGGCACATAAAGAATTTTTGCCAGAAGTAGATCTAGATCTGAATCTTGCTAAAGCTCTGTCTTTGAGACTCTACATATTCGAGATTTTAGGTTTTACCGAACTATTTGTTTTTGGTTATGGGAGATGTTTTCGTGGTTTAGGAGAGTTAATTATTCAACTAGTTCATGAAAGTTATTGTAAAAAGGGAATGGGACAAACTGTGATTTATTCTGATGCTCCCGAGAGTCATCATCATACAAATCAGCGTTTTTTTGATGGCAGGAAAAATATGTTGGGTTTAAGTATACGTTTAGAAAACTCAGCTAAGGATGTTTATTTGTCTGGTGGATTGAAATGCAATGAATTCATTGATCTTGAACATAGTGTTTTACTTGAAGAAGCAGAAAAATATGAATGTCCCCATATGGTATTATCTCTAGATAATCTTTCTGCTTCTGATGTGGCAAGTGTGATTTCCCTCTGGCAGTGGACAGCAGTTTATAGCGGAATTCTGCGAGGAGTTAATCCTTTTGACCAACCAGCTGTAGAAAATAGCAAGAAAATTATGGAAAAGCATGTTAATAGCAACAAAAAATCAGTCGAAAAATTTAAAAATATCGTTTCGAACCAGAATTGGTCAAAATTAAATTTTTTTGACAGTCTTTAGATTTCTATTGAATCCCCGGGTTCTAAAACATTTATTTCTGTAGACAATTTTCTTTTTTCAACTTCTTTTTTATATTGTTCAGGTGTTCCAGTCAGTAGAGGAAAGGTTCCAAAGTGTATCGGGACCACTCTATTAGCAGAAAGTAGTTCTGTTGCTAGAGCTGCTTCTTTTTCGTTCATGGTAAATCTACTGCCAATTGGTAGGAGGCAAAGATCCGGAGAATAAAGTTCTGATATAAGTTTCATGTCTCCAAAAACGTTAGTATCCCCCGCATGATAAAGAGTCTTTCCATTTTCAAATTTTATAATTATTCCACAAGGTTCTCCTGAATATTGTCCATTGTAACTAGAACTGTGCATTGCGTGTGTAAGAGTGACTTCTAAACTATCGAAATGAATAGTTCCACCTTTCCCCATTGGAACCGCTTTATCTCCAAAATTTCCTTCTTCAGAAAGCAAATTAACTAGTTCATAAGGTCCAGCGACATTACAATTATTAGTATTAAAAACTTTAATAACATCTGAAATATGATCTGCATGTCCATGAGTAAGAACCATAAAATCAACACTCTCTGGTTTTTTATATTGTTCTGGGCATCGTGGGTTTCCTTCTAGCCAAGGGTCAATATAAAATTTTTTCCCTTTGTCACTCTCTCCTAAAAATGTAGACTGTCCAAGAAAAGTAATTTTTGCGCTCATTATTATCCCCTACGATAAGTTCATAATTTGATTCATAAGAAGACTGAAAAATTAAAATTGATTTAACTCATACTAATATTATTGTAATGGTAAGTCGATGAGTGCAAGATAAACTTTTAGTGTTGAATTTATTTTTTATTTGTTAGGTGAAACTTTGAATATCGACCATCCAAGTTATGATATTTCTGATTTGATTGTCAGAAATATGGAAGAGGAAGATATTAATAGCGTAGTAAATATTGAGAGAGAGGTATATCCATTTCCATGGTCAGGTAAAATTCTTAAAGACTTGTTTTATTTTGGCTTAAAGAATGAAGTTAATCATTCCACCGTTATAATCAGTGGGAATAAAAATCCTATTGTACATGGGTATTCTTTTTGGCAAATGATTATAGATGAATGCTATATTTTGAATTTTGCAATTTCTGCGAAATTTCAAGGAAAAGGTTTAGGAAGTTTTTTTCTGGAAAAAATTTTAGAAGAGGCACAACTTATTGGGGCTCAGAGAGCCACTCTGGAAGTTCGAATAGGGAACAAAACGGCTATAGGACTTTATGAAAAATTTGGATTTTCAGTTATAGCAATGCGAAAAGACTATTATGTAGATAACGGAAATAAGGAAGATGCTCTAATAATGTGGCTTCAGAATTTATGAAAGAAATTTATTCAGATAGGAAATAAATGAAATCTTTTCCCTTTTTAGATTTATTGTTTGTTGTTGTGATTTTTCTTCTCTTTTTAAGGGGTTCTTTGAAAGGCTTATTAAAAGAATCTTTTTCATTAGGAATAGTCATCTTAGCGTTCTATTTAGTAAATTCTTGGGAAGTTTTTTTTTCTCCTTTGAAATCAATTTTAAGTGACTATGGTCTCGAAACTGCTTTTTTCAGGTCCTTTTTTTTCGTTATTTTCTGGTTTATACAAGCTCTATTCTTATTTGTAATTTTTAAATTTATTAACTTGAATGTTAAAGGATGTCTTAGTCGAATTTTAGGTGGAGTTATATGTACATTTAAAGGATATATATTATTTTTTTTAATCTTTCCATCTTTACTAAATAATAGTTCGTTAGAAATTAAGTTCTTAGAAAAAAGTAGCACTTTACTTTTTCCCTTTTTAAAAAAATTGAGAAGTCAAATATACGATTTGATATCCTTGATTAATATTTAATATTTCTCGTCAATTTTAAGCAAATTTTATAGATTATCTAATATTTTTTTCGAACGTCCTTTCTCTAGAGTTTCTTTGAAAGAATCTCCTGTATCCATTCCCAACTGTTGCATTCTCTTTTGTGCCCAAAGACCTATATTACGGTCATCTTTGTAGAAAGAATCATCAGTTTTTTTAGTAGGATCAAATTCTGCCACACGTTGAGATTCTGTTTTGTGAGTAGCAAATCTTGAGACTATTTTTCGTAATTTCTTCCCATTACAATTTCTGCATGCAATTTTTTTTCTGTCAGAAGGTTTTAAAATTAGATGTCCTGATATGAAGTTGCAATGTTTGCACTTATACTCATAAATAGGCATTTTTTAGTTTAATCTCACTTGTTTTGAGTTTGAATAGTAACGTTAAGATCATCCATTTTGTCAGTAAAATCTGGAAAAGTAATTGAGGTCGCTTCAGCTGTATCCACTTCAACAGGGTTTGTAGAAGCTAGTCCTGCAATTGCACATGACATAACTATTCTATGGTCACTAAACCCTGTGGTTCTACCTCCTGTTAGTCCTTCGCCATAGATAGTTAGACCATCCTCACTTTCTTTGGCTCTACCGCCTAAATCTTCTATAACAGATTTCATAGAACTAATTCTATCGGTTTCCTTTATTCTTGCTTGAGGCACATTTACTATTCTTGTTTCTCCATCTGCAAAGGCACCTAATATTGAGAGTATTGGGAGAAGGTCGGGGGTATCATTTAGATCGTATTCTCCGCCTATTAAATTATGACCAGTTACTTGAATTGAACCATCATTGTGATTCGTTACCTTTGCCCCCATTGATTCTAATATTTGAAAAAAAATCTTGTCTCCTTGTGGATCAGTGAAGTCTAATCCACTAAGTCTAACATTCCCGCCTGGTAGTGCACCTGCAGCTGCCAAAAAAGCAGCGGAACTAAAATCTGCGGGGACAACAGTTTTAAAATTTTTTAGTGTTTGTCCTCCA
>CAYWAX010000073.1:0-9367 GCA_964456425.1 uncultured Nitrospinaceae bacterium
AGCAGACTTAATGGAGTCTAAGGGAGCAGATGTTTGGTTTGAGGAGGATTGTTCTGAACTTTTACCGCCTAGTTTTGTTTGCCCTTCGTGTGGGTCTTGTAATTTCAAGAAAGAGACCGATATCCTTGATGTTTGGTTTGATTCTGGGGTTAGTCAAGCAGCAGTACTTGAGAAAAATAAAGAATTGACTTGGCCTGCTAATATGTACCTAGAAGGTAGTGATCAACATAGAGGTTGGTTCCATAGTTCTCTTTTGGCTGCAGTTGGAGTTCGAGGTTCAGCTCCTTATCGGGAAGTATTAACTCATGGATATGTAGTAGATGGAAATGGGAAAAAGATGAGTAAGAGTTTGGGGAATACTGTTGCACCAGAAAAAATTATTAAACAATATGGTGCTGAAATTTTAAGATTATGGGTTGCCGGAGAAAATTACCGAGAAGATATACGTCTGTCTAATCAAATACTTCAAAGACTATCAGAAGCGTACCGAAGGATAAGGAATACTTGTAGATTTTTATTAGGTAATTTACATGATTATGAAGGATTTAAATATGATTCTTCCAATTTTCCAATTAGTGAGAGAAATGAAATAGATAGATTGATTTTAAGTAGATTAGACAAATTAATTGAAAAAGTTAAGAAGGCCTATGAGGATTACGAATTTCATACTGTTTATCATGCTTTAAATAATTTCTGTGCAGTGGATTTGTCGGCTTTCTATATGGATGTTTTGAAAGATAGACTTTACATTTCTTTGCCGGATGATCCTGAGCGCATATCTGCTCTCGTTACCATGGACGATGTTCTTGATACTCTTCTAAGACTCATGGCGCCTATCCTTTCGTTTACTTCAGAAGAAGTTTATAGGTATACAGATAAAAGATATGGAGACAGTATACATTTTTCTGTTTTCCCTGAGACAGATTCCGAAAGAAGAGATCCTCAACTTGAATCTAAATGGAAACGGCTTTTAGAAATTAGACCTGAGGTTCTTAAAGCAATTGAAGAAACTCGTAAAATCCAAGAAAAAGGAAAAGGAAGTTCTTTGAATTTTTCTGTATTAATCTATGCACCAGAAGATATAAGAGAAGAATTATTACCTCTTGTAGATAAAATGGAAGATATCTTTATTGTTTCTAGTGCAAAATTGGCGTCTTCCAATTCTCAGATTCCTGATGAAATTTTTCAGAGTGAAGAAATTCAAGGACTTGCGATACAAATCGATTTAGCAAAGGGAAAAAAATGTGAAATGTCCTGGAAAATTTCTGAAGATGTTGGTTCTGACCCAAATTATCCAGATCTTTCAGCACGGTGTGCACGGATAGTATCAACATATAACTCATGAAAATTTTTTTAAATTCACGCGATTTATTTCTGTTTGGAACTCTTTTTGCATTTTTAGATCAACTTTCTAAAGTTATTGTTCTATCAAATTTAAGTTTAGGTTCTAGGGTAAATATTTTCCCCGGGTTTTTTGATTTTATTTATGTTCGAAATCCAGGTGGTGCTTTTAGCTTTTTAGCAGATCTTCCTCCTGCTATTTCAAAATGGTTGTTTATTTCAGTCACTATTTTTGCTTTATTCTTTGTTGTTTATTTATATCTCTATGAGTTTTCGAATAGTTCGTTTGCGCGTTTTGCACTCATTTTTATTTTTGGTGGTGGTATCGGTAATTTAGTTGATCGTTTTCTCTATGGGGAAGTAATTGATTTCATTTTAATTTACTACGGTTCATTTTATTGGCCCGCTTTTAATATCGCAGATTCTGGAATAAGTATTGGAGTGGGTATACTGTTATTTATTATTTTGAAGACTTCGTTTTCAAAAAAAATTATTAATTAAAAACTAAGACTAAAAGGTTTGTTTTTTTTATATATCTTTAAAATTTAGTGTCCAAATGTCAAAAAATTCGAAAATTATTAAATTATTAAGTACCGATGAGATTGACAGAGTAGACGTTTTTTTAAAGAAGAATATTGCTGAATTGTCTCGTTCTCGTTTAAACCAACTTATAAGAGATAATTGTGTATCTATAAATGACAAAAAAAGTATTAAGCCTTCTACTAAGGTTTGCGCGGGTGATCAAATACAGGTAGTTATTCCTCCACCAGAAAAATCATTTATTTTGCCTGAAAAAATTAAATTAAAAGTTATTTTTGAAGATGAACATTTGCTGGTAGTTGATAAACCACCAGGAATGGTCGTCCATCCTGGCGCAGGGAATACAAAGGGAACTTTAGTGTCTGCTCTTTTATATTATTGTAGGGGAGAATTATCAGGTATTGGGGGAGTGGAGCGACCCGGTATCGTTCATCGCTTAGACAAAGATACTTCAGGACTAGTTATAGTAGCCAAATCCGATTTGGCACATACAAAACTTAGTTCAGATCTTAAGAATCGAAAGATTGAGAAAAAATATTTAGCGCTTGTACACGGCGTTCCAAAAAGATTATCCAATGAAATAAGTCTTCCTATAGGAAGGCATCCAAGACACAGAACTAAAATGGCAGTTGTAAATGGAGGCAAAAATGCTTTTACATCTTTTCAAGTTTTAGCAAATGCAAATAATTTTTCTCTTCTAAGGGTTAATATTATGACAGGCCGGACACATCAAATACGAGTTCATTTGCATCATATTAAGCATCCTATAGTTTGTGACGCAGTTTATGTTAACCGTGAAAATTCGAGATTTTCCAATAAAGATATTAATAAATACCTTAAAAAAAATCTCTCAAGACAGGCTTTGCATGCTAGAAGTTTGAAATTTAGACATCCAATTACATCTGAAGAAATTGATGTTGTTTCTGAATTGCCAATTGATTTTAAAAATACCTTAGAATTTCTTGGAATTTCTTTTTAATAGATAAAATTACTATAAATCTTTTTGTTGAAATACTTTTCCAGTCCGTATTTGCCTCATAGTTGTTCTCGTTATAAAGTCCATGAGACTTGCAGGTAGAAAATAATTTATAAGTAATTTGTTCGCTAGGGAGGTGACTCAATGTCGACAGAAGAAATAGTTATTTTGAGTAGTGTAAGAACTGCAGTTGGTTCTTTTGGTGGTTCTTTGAAAGACAAAACTGCTCCAGAGTTGGGTGTTTTAGTTACCCAAGAAGCAATAAAAAGATCGAATGTTCAACCAGAGAATTTTGATGAAGTAATTTTTGGTCATGGTTGGCAGGCAGGTGTAGGTCCTAATTCTGCACGTTTGATTTCTGTGCAGAGTGGCATTTCTGAGAATGTTCCAGCGTTTACTGTAAATAAGCGTTGTGGTTCGAGCCTTAAAACTATTGCTCTTGCAGCTCAATCTATTCGCGCCGGAGATTCTAGTATTGTTTTAGCTGGAGGGGTAGAAAGTACAAGTAATGTTCCTTATGTCCAGAAAGATGCAAGATGGGGGGCAAAAATTGGTCATGCGAAATTTATAGATCTTATTTATCAGGATGGTTATATGGATCCTTTGTCCGGTCAGTTAATGGGTTGTACTGCTGAAAATTTAGTAGAGAAGTATAATATTTCTCGAGAAGAACAAGATGAATTTGCTCTAGAAAGTCAAAAGAAAGCAACAAATGCAATTGAATCAGGGCTTTTTGAGGATGAGATTATTCCTGTTGAGTTAAAAAATAGAAAAGGAGAAGTGAAAAGTTTTTGTAAAGATGAAACTCCACGCTATGATATTTCTTTAGAAAAGCTAGGTAGACTTCGTCCAGTTTTTGAAAAAGAAGGGTCAGTAACCGCAGGAAATTCTTGTTGTCAGGGAGATGCTGGTTCAGCTATAGTCATTTCATCTAGAGAAAGAGCTAATGAATTGGGTATTAAGCCTTTAGCTTTAATTTTAGGGTATGCATCTGCAGGGGTAGATCCTAAATTGATGGGTCTGGGTCCTGTAGAAGCAATTCCTATGGCACTAAATAAAGCGAATCTTAAGTTAGATGATATGGATTTGATAGAGGTGAATGAAGCTTTTGCAGCACAGGTGATAGCATGTGAAAGAGAACTGAAGTGGGATCGTTCAAAATTAAATGTTCGTGGCGGCGCAATTGCTTTAGGACATCCTGTAGGTGCGACGGGCGGGAAGATTTTATCAACCTGTATGAACGCATTGGAGAAGATGGGCAAAGAGCATGCAGTAGTTAGTGCTTGTATTGGTGGTGGTCAAGGCATAGCTTTAGTTATTAAACGTATTGGATAATTATAAAGACATATAAGAGGAATTAATATGACTCCTAAGAAAGTTTCCGTTATAGGAGCAGGGACAATGGGTGCTGGTATTGCACAAGTTTTTGCTCAGAACTCAATAAGTGTAACTCTCTTTGATACGGAAGAAAGAATTCTTACTTCTGCTTTGACAGGATTAAGAAAAAGATTAGAGCCTCGAATTGAAGCAGGAAAGATTTCTGCAGTTGAAGTTGAAAAAATCTTTAAAAAAATCAATATTTCAGTTCATTTAGAAGATGTGAAAGATTCAGATTTTATTATTGAAGCGATTTTTGAAGATATGAAAATAAAAAAGGAAATCTTTAGTAGAATTGATGGTTTAGCATCTCCTTCTGCAATCTTTGCTAGTAATACTACTTCACTGTCTATTACTGAAATTGCTTCTTCAACTGAAAGAGCAGATAAGGTAATAGGCGTTCATTTCTTTAATCCCCCAATTGTTATGAAATTAGTGGAGATTATGCCTGGTTTACAAACATCTAAACGGACTATAGAAGATACTATAGAGTTGGCTAAGCAATTAAAGAAAGTGCCTATTGTAGCTAACTTTGATAGTCCTGCTGGGATAGGAAGCAGAGTTCTTGCAGGACTTTTGAATGAGGCGGTTGAAGTTTTCTCTCAGGGGCTTGCTTCGGCGACGGATATTGATATTGCTATGAAAATGGGAGCAGGTCTGCCAATGGGACCTCTTGAACTTATTGATTTAATAGGGGTAGACATACATCTTGCAAAAACTGAAACCTTGTATCGTGAACTAGGTGAAACGAGATATAGACCAAACTTTTTATTGAAAAAAATGGTACGTGCAGGTCATTTAGGTCGTAAGGCTGGTAAGGGGTTTTTCGATTATAGTTCAAGTTAATTTAAAAGGTTTAAGAGGAGAAAATGGATTTTCGTTTCAACGAAACACAAAGATTACTGAAAGAGACAACTTCTCAGTTTGTGTCTGAAAAAATACCTAACTCTGTAGCTAGAGAAAATGATATTCACGAGCGTTTTCCTCTTGAAATCGTTAAAGAAATGGGTGGATTAGGATTATTTGGAGGGCCAATACCTTCACGGTATGGGGGAGCAGATTTAGATTATATATCTTATGCAATTATTAATGAAGAAATAAGTAAAGCTTGTAGTTCTGTAAGAACCGTTCTTTCTGTTCAGATTTCTTTAGTAGCATCGACTATTCTTAAGTGGGGTTCTGAAAAGCAGAAAAATCTTTATTTGCCTAAATTATGTTCTGTTGAAAATTTTGGCTGTTTTGCTTTGACCGAACCAGACGCAGGTTCTGACGCACAACAAATTAAGACTTTTGCAAAAAAAATTCAGGATGGTTGGGTTTTAAACGGGAATAAAACTTGGATTAGTAATGGTGGTGTTGCAGATATTGCTTTAGTGATTGCACAGACAGAAAAAGAGGATCCCCGAAGAATGACTGCTTTCTTAGTTGAAACACAAACCGATGGTTTCTCGACGAAGGATATTCATGGAAAATTGGGTTTAAGAAGTTCTAATACAGCCGAAATTTTCATGGAAAATGTTGAAATACCAGAGGATGCAATCTTAGGAGAAGTAGGTGATGGTTTTAAAGTCGCGATGAGCGCATTAGATAATGGAAGATACTCAGTTGCTGCTGGTTGTTTAGGTATTGCAAAGGCATCTCTTGAATCTTCAGTATCGTTTTCAAAAGAACGACATACTTTTGGAAAACCAATAGGTGCGCATCAGTTGGTACAAGATTTAATCGCACAAATGGTTGTTGATGTAGAAGCTAGTCGTCTTCTTCTCTATAAAGCAGGGGAATTAAAAAACGCGGGGGAAAAAAATACACGAGAAACTTCAATTGCTAAATTTTATTGTTCAGAGTCAGCATTAAAAGCTGCAAATCATGCAATTCAAATTCATGGTGGAATGGGATACAGTAATGAATATCCTGTTGAAAGGTATATGCGAGATGCTAGAATTGCGACTATATATGAAGGAACCAGTCAGATTCAAAAACTAATTATTGCTGGATTTGAAACAGGTATACGTTCGATTAGTTAGTTTTTTTTCAAGTATGTTGTATTTTATATATTTAAATCTTTTTAAGAGTTATTCCTTTGATTGAAAAAAAAATTTCTCCAAAAAGAACGCATTTGTTTGATAAACATGTTCAACTTGGCGCAAGACTAGTTCCATTTTCTGGTTTTGAAATGCCAGTCCAATACCAAGGGATTAATTCTGAGCATCTCTCGGTTAGAGAAAATGTTGGAATTTTTGATGTTAGTCATATGGGTGAATTTATTTTTGAAGGTCCTGAAGCTAGCAAGCTATTAAACTTTTTAGTCACAAATGACATCAATAAACTTCCTGTAGGGAGAGTTTTATATACACTTATCTGTAAAGAAGATGGGAGCATTTTAGACGATGCTATGGCTTATAGAATTTCGGAGTTCAAATATATGCTTGTTGTAAATGCTTCTAATATTGAAAAGGATTTTGAGTGGGTCACTTCACATAATAATTTTGATTGCAAATTAAATAATATAAGTGAAGAAATGTGCTTGATTGCCTTACAAGGACCAAATTCGAAAATTGTTTTGGAAAAACTTATTCCTGATAAAATGAAGTTTCTAAATATAGATCCTTTCGAAATACTCGAATTTGAAATAGATAAAAAACTTGTTTTAATTTCTAGAACCGGTTACACAGGGGAAGATGGATACGAAATATATTGCGGGAAAGAGTTAGTGAATTTGATTTGGGATCTTCTCTTAGAGTATGGAAAAACAATCGATATTACCCCATGTGGATTAGGAGCGAGGGACACATTAAGAACAGAGATGAAGTATTCTTTATACGGGAACGAAATTGATGAATCTATCAATCCTTATGAAGCTGGTTTAGGCTGGGTTGTGAAATTAAATAATTCTGAATTTATTGGATATGAAAAGTTATCTAAAATTCGCTCTGAAGGGGTTTGTAGAAAATTGATTGGTTTTGAGATGATTGATAGAGGGATTCCAAGAAAAGGTAATAGGATATTTTCTAATGGAATACAAATTGGTTTTGTAACGAGTGGAACTATGAGTCCTTCGTTGAATAAAGCTATAGGAATAGGGTATGTTTCAAAAGAACATTCTTTATTAGACTCAGAATTTGAAGTGGATATACGTGGAAATTACAGAAGAGGAAATGTGGTTAGAACTCCCTTTTATGTAAAAAGTTAAAATTTAATTTCTTTGTAAGGAGTATAATTGTATGGATTTCCCTGAAGATTTAAAGTATTCGAAAGAGCATGAATGGGTGAAAGTTGATGGAGGTATGGTAATTATTGGAATTACGGCTCATGCGCAGGACGAACTTGGAGATGTGGTTTATGTAGAAGCTCCAGAAGTTGGATCTTCGGTAGATGCAAGTAGTACGTTTGGTGTAGTAGAATCAGTGAAGGCAGTTTCAGATTTATATGCCCCAGTTTCTGGTAAAGTAATTGAAGTTAATTCTAGATTGGAAGAAGAACCAGAATTAATTAATACCGATCCATATAATGAAGCTTGGATCATTAAAGTAGAAATGACAGATTCTTCTGAATTAGATGCTTTGTTGACTAGTGAGGAATATTCTTCCTATGTTGGCGCTGAAGGTAATTAGGTTTTGATATAGCTTTTTAAAGAGGTTATGCATTTGGATTTGGTTAATTCATTTAAAGATTTAGAATTTTTAGAACACAGAGATGAGTTTGTAAGAAGGCATATAGGACCTAGTGACAATGATATTCTAAATATGCTGAAATATCTAGCGTTCTCTAATCTCCAGGAATTAATAGAAAGTACAGTCCCTAGCTCTATATCTGTTAAAGAGCCTATTAATATAGGAAAAAGTTGCCCAGAAGAAGAGGTGTTAGGACGTTTGCGTTTTTTTGCAAAAAAAAATGTAGTCAATCGTTCTATGATTGGAATGGGATATCATGATTGTATTACTCCTTCTGTGATTTTAAGAAATATTCTAGAGAATCCTGCTTGGTACACAGCGTACACGCCTTATCAACCCGAAATTTCGCAGGGTCGTTTGGAAGCTCTTTTAAATTTTCAAACTTTGATTTCTGATTTGACAGGAATGGATATCGCAAACTCTTCATTGCTGGACGAAGGAACTGCAGCAGCAGAAGCGATGACTATGATTAGAAATTTATCTAAAAGTCAGAGCCCAATATTTTTTGTTTCTGGTGGATGTCATCCACAGACAATAGATATTTTGAGAACTAGAGCGGAACCACAAGGAATAGAAATTAAGGTTGGAAATATTGATTCTTTTAGCGAATTTGATCCTTTCGGTATTTTTATTCAATATCCTAATTCTAATGGAAGTATTTTTGATTTTTCCGATCTTGTTGAAAAAGCACATTCGAAGGATTGTTTAGTTGCAGTAGCTTCTGATCTAATGAGTTTGACTATGTTGAAACCTCCTGGAGAGTTTGGAGCTGATGTAGTCGTTGGAAATTCTCAGCGATTTGGAGTTCCTATGGGTTTTGGAGGTCCTCATGGTGCTTTTTTTGCGACCCGAGAACATTATAAAAGGTCTGTTCCAGGCAGAATTGTCGGAGTTTCTATAGATTCGAATAAAGATAGTGCTCTAAGACTTTCTCTTCAAACTAGAGAGCAACATATTAGAAGAGAAAAGGCTACAAGTAATATATGTACTGCACAAGTTCTTCTAGCAGTTGTGGCGAGTATGTATGCTATTTATCATGGGCCTGTAGGGCTAAGAAGAATTGCCGAAAGGATTCATCGATTTACTGCTATCCTTTCAAATGGTCTGGAAAAGTTAGATTTTAATTTAGGAAACAATAGTTTCTTTGATACGGTCGAGGTTAATACTGGAGAAAAAAAAGCAATTACACTCATTGAACGAGCAGAAAAGAAAGGGTTTAACTTACGCTATATTGCTGATGATAAGATAGGAATTTCATTAGATGAAACTACGAAACTGAAAGAGTTGGAAGATTTATTAGGAGTTTTTTGTGAAAAAGGGAAAATTGATTTTGAAATACTTGAATGTGACGATACTCATAATTCTAAAATCCCAAAAGAACTTTTAAGAGATACTACTTACTTAACTCATCCAGTATTTAATTCCTATCATTCAGAAACTGAGATGCTTCGTTATATATTTC
>CAYWAX010000074.1:0-9367 GCA_964456425.1 uncultured Nitrospinaceae bacterium
ATCACTTCCGGAGTTTCCCCCCCTGTTGCACCAATTTTGGCTTTCCCTGGAGAAATCATTCCTTGACTATTTGGACCAATAATCTGTACGTTCCCTTCCTTTGCTAAAGTAATTATTTGCGAAGAATCATGATGAGGAACTCCTTCAGCTAATATATGAATCGTTTTTATTCCTGCCTGTATGGCTTCGAAAGCTGCTTGTTTAACAAAACGAGCTGGAACAAATAATACTGAAAGATCAATTTCATGAGTTTGCAAACATTCTTGAATAGTATTGTATACAGGAATACCATCTATATGCTGTCCGCCTTTTCCAGGTGTAGTACCAGCAACAATCTTTGTGCCATATTGTTTCATTGTTGGAAGGAAACGTCTTGCTTCCCCACCAGTAATACCCTGCACTAAAACTCTCGTAGATTCATCTAAAATAATACTCACTTACCCTCCATATTTCTCTTATAAACAAGTTCAACTATTTTTTTGGATAAATCATCTAAAGAAAAATCTTTTTCATAAAAATGTACATCTGGAAGTTCGGAAATAATCTCTCTTGCATTTTCTATACCAGGGCCTGCAAAACGAATAACAACTGGGAATTTTTTAAAATCTAGCTTTGAATTTTTTAGCGCGCGCACCACAGATTCCATCTTTATATCTACTTTAGTAAAATTACTCACGTTCCCTGCAATAACAAGTCCTTTTAATCCAGGTTTAGTCAAAAGAAGTTCAACAGCTAAAGAAATTTTTTCCTGATATACTTTATTAATTCCTGGGGTGATATCAAACGTACTTGCTGGACTACCACCACATAAAATGATTTGACTAAATCCTGCAAGTGAATAGCCCCCACCCGTTAACATAAATCCTATTTCTCCTTCTAACTCTCCAAATCGTATAGATGCAACATCTGGATTAATTTGATCAATTTTTTTCATTTTAGATTCTAAATCAGTTAGCGGCCGCCAACCATTTCCTTCATCATTACTTAAAAATTTTTCAAGTTTTTTTTGTCTGAAAAGAGCCTGATCATCTAAAGTTACAACTCCGGATGCAGCTACAATTTCTCCGCTTTTAAGTTCTACTAATGGATTTATCTCAATCATTCTACAATCACATTTTTTAAACATGGAAAATAATTTTAGAACGCATGTCGCTATTTGATTAGCAATTTTTTCTTCAAATCCGGCGCTTATAATATCTGGATAAATATCCTCTATGCTATATTTTTTTAAAATATTTAATGGGATTTGAGTAATAACCTCAGGACTATTTCCGGATAATTCTTCAATGTCCACACCACCATTTTTACTTAAAAGAACTATTGGGGAATTAGAATTAGAATCAAAAGTAATAGAAACAAAGAATTCTTTAATAATATCGAGTTTCTCCATAACTATAAGTTGGTTAACAGGAAAAAACCCAACCTTTGAATCCATGATTGCAGTAGCATTTTCCTCTACTTTATCAAAAGAATTTATAATCCTGACCGCTCCAGCTTTTCCACGCTTACCGGTAGGCACAAGTGCTTTCAATACACACTCACCACCAAGTTCTTTAGAAAAACTAACCGCATCCTCAGGGTTAGAAACAACCGAATAAGACGGGATAGAAATATCGTGTTGCTTAATTAGTTCTAAAGAAAAGTTTTCAAGAAGACGCACCATATGAACCTTTAAGATAAAAGTTATCTATATTTAAATGTATTTTGAATTAAAGACTTTTGATTCCACCTAAAACTTCTGCAGCCCAATCTGCCATATAATCAACGGCAGGAGCTCGATCATCTACATTACAGTGCTCACAAGAACCCTCTTCAATCGTAAAAATTTTCAATTCTGCTTTAGGGCTGTTTATTGCACCTTCTATACATTTTTTTGCACTTTCAAGTGGAACTTGTCGATCATTTTCCCCATGCTGAACTAAATAAGGAACGGTAATTTTATCTAGAAATCCCTCTACCTTAAATTCTTTAGCAACTTCTAATGCATCTTCTAGGGTATCTTTTCCAAATACCCATAAGAAATGTTCAACAAAATTACTAACTGAAGGATTACTTCCTGTTCCTGATTTCTCACTCATTTCACTAAATCCAGATTTTTCAGCAAGTTGTTTAGCTCTTATACCAAAATCCCATATTCCACCCCAAGCAATACAACATTTCAATCTTTTCTCAAATGCTACTGCACGAGGAGCGTAATACCCACCAAGACTTTGCGCAATCATACCAATTTTATTTTTATCTACATCTTTTCTTGTCTCTAAGTAATCAACAGCGGCAGCGGCAGGAATTTCCGTTTCTGGAAAAGTCGGAAGATTTTGAAGTCTTAATGCTCCGCCTACACCGGGATGATCAACATAAAGAACTGAAATTCCTCTTTTTTTAAATGCAGAACACGTATTTACATAATTAAATTCTTTCAACATATCAAAACCGTCAAAGTGGACCAGACAAGGTGTTTCTTCATTATCTGAAGATTTTAAGAAAAGTGCAGGTAGGGTTGTATTTTTATAAGGAATATCTAAAAACTCTACTGGTTCTCCAGAATGAATAATATGCTTTTGAAAAGTTTCTAAACCCTTTTTATAACTTAAAAGTTGTCTTGGATCTTTATGAGAAATTAGTCTATTAGCAATCAAGAATGTCATTGCTGATCTATGAAATTTATTAGCAGCACTAAAGTTTCTTCCTAAACTTAAATCTTGTTCTGCTCCCCTTTCAAATCTAGTTGCAACCTCCGTCCAAGTTTGATACCAGCGCTCTGAAGCATTAGGATTTCCTGGATCTGACACATCTTTAAGAGATGCGCATGCTCTATTTATATGAGAAGCAGGAATTCCCAAACATCCCAAAGATGAAATAGCAAGAGACCAACTATAGTTGTTAGGAAAATAATCAATCATATCTTTTTCTCCTTGATCAATCAGATTAAAGCCAAAAATTGGCGGAGAGGGAGGGATTTGAACCCCCGGTACAGTTGCCCGCACAACAGATTTCGAATCTGCCGCCTTAAACCAGACTCGGCCACCTCTCCTTATTAAAAGTTACTACTTTTCTTTCGCTGTCTTTGTCTCTTTTGCTACTTTTCTTTTCTCGCCAAAAAAATTTTGTAAAAGTTCAATACTTTCATTCTCTAGAATTCCAGAAGTAACTGAAACTCTATGATTAATCCTCGGATCTACAGGAACATTAAACAAAGAACCACATGCTCCTCCTTTCGGGTCTTTTGCTCCAAAAACTAATCTTTCTAAACGAGAATTAACTATAGCACCCGCACACATAGCACAGGGCTCTAACGTTACATATAGAGTAGCTCCATCAAGTCTCCACTGTTTTAAAGTTTTAGAAGCCTGTCTCACAGCAATCACTTCCGCATGAGCAGTTGGATCTGATAAAACTTCTCGCTGATTATAACCTGTACCTAAAACTTCTCCGTTCTTAACTACAATTGAACCGACAGGAACATCTCCCACATAATGTGCAAGCTTTGCTAATTCTAATGCACGCCTCATCCAAATAATGTCAGAAATCATAGCCTCAGATGAACTCATCTGTTAATTATCTCTTTTATAAATTAATAAAAATTATTATGGGAATTGCTGTACGAGTTTTACAATAAAAAAATGCTTATTTCCATCATTAAATCTTGATATATGGTGGAAAAATAATATTTAAAGGGATTAAATTCTCATTAAATCTTTTCCAACAATAATTTCTCCATCAAAATTTTTAGCTATCTCTTGTTTAATTTCTTCAGATGGTGCCATTGGAGGAGTCACGTGAGAAAGAACTATTTTTTCTACATTCGCCTTAGCAGCAGTTTTTCCAATTTCAGATGTCGAAGCATGATGTCCCGCAATAATCTTTGCCATATTTTCAGTTTGCCCAAGCATTTCAATAATTTTTTTAGGTAAACATGGATGCATCATAAGAATATCTGCATTTTCTGCAAAAGGAATAAGTTTTTCATTAGGGCGACCATCACTTGCTATTACTATTTTTCTTCCTTCAGATTCAAAAGAATAAGATAGTATGTCATCGACATTTCCGTGGACAGTACACTTATCTACTCTAAGAAGAAAATCTTCATTTTTCAAAGAATCTCCAGGAGAAAACTCTATAACTTCTATACCTAAACCTTCCCTTGGTTTGCCCTCATTCGCTCTAATTTCAATATCATACTCATAATATTGTTGCATTCTATCGACTATCTCCCTGACAGGACCTGGTCCGTATACCGTTAGAGGATGAATAGCACCAAAAAGCCATCTTGTAATATAAAAATCTGCGAATCCTGTAAAATGATCTGAGTGGAAATGAGTAAAGAAAAGAGTATCCACATCCTTAACATTAAATCCAGATGAAGTGATCTGTCTTACAACGTTTCTTCCAGCATCCAATAGATACATTTTTTCTTTAACTACAATAGCATTTGCATGGCCACTATTGTCTGGCGACGGAGGAGGAGAACCCGTTCCCAATAAAATTAAATCCATAGATAACTCTCAAAAGGTTTATAAAATATATTCAGATTATCAATTTTTATATATAACAACGCAAGTTTTTTTTCAGACTAATAATTTCATAGTGGACAAACTTAATATAGATAATTACCTTGTCTCTTACATGAAATAAATTTTTTGCTCTATTTTTGCAATTAATGAATCAAGGGAATAATTGAAATGGTAAAAATAGCAGGTCAATCTCCAGGAATTGCAAAGTTTTTTCGAGTGGGAGAACTAGAGAATAAAATTTCCACCATTATTTGCTGTGAGATTTCCGGAAATGGAACTCCTCTAATCCTTATTCCAGGATTAGGAGATACTGTCTGGGTTTGGCGTAAAATTATTCCATCTATTGAAAATAAATATAAAGTGTTTGCATTGGAACAAAGAGGCCATGGACGTTCTTCTAGTCCAATTGGACCTTACAAAGGAGAAGATTTCAAAAATGACTTGTATAAACTTATACAACATACTGGCATTGAATCTCCAATATTAATTGGTCATGGTTTTGGAGGAATGATTGCTCTTGATTTCACTATTAAATACCCGGAAATAGCATCCGGAATAATAGCAATAAGTCCAGAAATTTACGAAAAAAATAATTCTCATAGAATTGATATTCAAGAAGGTATGGAATTAAGTTTTGGAAAAGATATGCATAGTGTTTATAAAAAAAGAAGAAAAAGCCGAAAGGAACCAAAGGGAATGTCTTCTCAAGAAAGAGCAGAACATCACCGTCTTTTTCTAAAAAATGACCCAATGGGTTATTATTCTTCTTGTTATGCAAACTTAGAACTTTTATCCATCGAAGAGAAAATAAATAATATATCAATTCCAACCCTTATGATTTACGGTGAACTTGATACAAAACAAAAAGAATCTCTTGAAATTTCAAGCAATTTTCCTCCTAATTTTGAAAATATTATTGTGGATCGTGCTGGAAATTACGTTCATTTAGACAGACCGGAGTCACTAGAGCATTTAATCAATGAGTTCACTACTAAAAATAACCTTCAATTCAAGATTAAAGATACAGGAGATATTCAATGAGCCGATTAATAGATCTTACCGCACCACTTGGACATCCTGATCTCTGCCTTGTACCAACATTTCCTCCCGTAGAGTTTTGGAAATTTCATGAACATCAGTCACATGGAAGACAAAATAGTGCAGTGAAAATGGCAATTCATCAAGGTACACACTTAGACTCGCCTAATCATTTCTTCTCAGATGGAATTACTCTAGATGAAATGCCTTTAGATACTTTTTGTGGAAGAGCAGTCAAGATTGATGTTCGTTCAACGTCAAAACCTGCAAGTGAAATTACAAAAGAACATATACTAGCTTCGCCAGATTTCGACCCTAAGAGATTAGATGGGTCTATTGCAGTCACTTGGTCTGGCTGGTCAAAGAAAGCTATTTTTACTGAGGAGTATTTTCCTAACAACCCATATCTTAACAAAGAAGCATGTGAATTTCTTTGTGATTGCGGAATGAAAGCCTTATGTATGGACCATCCGATTGATCCTGGAATGAAACCGGGAGGAAAAGCTTCTAAAGGTGACTCTCCTGGTCATAGAACAGTATTAGGAAATGGAATTCCTCTTATAGAACATGTGATAAATCTTGATTCTTTTGATGAGATAGAGTTTGAAATATTTGCATTTCCAGTTAAACTTTACAAAATCGAAGGTGCCCCCGCACGGGTTGTGGCAAGGATCCCGTAGTCCCTCATATAACACTTATATAATTTAGAAAGAGGAAAAGTTTATGTACGGATTTACCTTGTTAACAAGTTTATTTATTGGTGGTCTTGTTATAGCTGATGTACTAGCATCCAAAATAATTATCATTGGGTCTCTGACGGTATCCGCTGGAGTTTTAGCTTATTCAATAACTTTTACTTGTACTGATATTTTGGGAGAAGTCTTTGGGAAAGAAAAAACCAGAAAAGTTGTAATGGCTGGATTTATTACTAAAGTTCTTGTTTTAGTTTTAATGCAAATCTCTATCTTGTGGCCTGCCGCCGTATTTTGGAAAAATCAAGCGGCTTATGAAACAGTACTTAATGCTGGGTCAAGAATTGTGATAGCTAGTATTTTTGCATATTTAACTAGTCAATTTACTGATGTTTGGATTTTTTCAAAAATAAAAGAAAAAACAGAAGGTAGATATTTATGGCTTAGAAACAATGTCTCAACTATCATTTCACAATTTATCGATACTGTTATTTTTATAACTATCGCATTTTATGGTGTTTTTCCTAATAATGTTGTCCTATCAATCATAATCGGACAGTGGTTTATTAAGATTCTTGTTGCTCTTGTCGATACACCATTTGTTTATGCAGGAGTAAATATTTTACGAAAACATTCCGATCACAGTTAATTCGGAGAAATGCCATGCCTTTTTATAAGATTGAAGAGATGGAAACTAAATATTCAGAAGTTGGACCTGCGACAGCTAAAACGGTAGCAGGAGAACTCATGAAAGCTGGATTAGTAACTTATCAGACAGGAGAAGGACCACCTCCGCACTTCCATCCAAATGAAGAACAGTTCATGTTAGTCATTTCCGGAAAAATGAATATGATTCTTGGAGAGGAAAATAAAGAAATTATGTCTGGAGATTTAATACATATTCCAAGAAATACAAGACACGGAATTTTTACAACAGAAGGTCCTGCTGTTTTCTTTGCGGTAAAAAGTCCTTGTGGAGATGGCACTCTCGATCAAGATTATAATAAAGCAGTGGATGCAGAAGAGGTAATGGAAAAACTTTCCGGAAAATAAATTTAGAAGCGGTCTGAGAATATTGTAAATTTTCCAGACCGCTTCATTTAATTCCTATTTTAAAATCATTTTTCACAAAAAAATTACGCCCGTAGTATAATTTATATTCTATATTCCTTTTTAGAGGGCTAAATGGATTTTGGTTTTGATCATGTACATTTTCTCGTAAGTGACGTTCGAGCACTAACCGATTATTTTGATAAAGTTTTTGGAATGAAAATAATTGATTATAAAGAGAATCATAAAGGTGCTGCTTACGCAATTTTAAGGTTTGGAGATGGCACTCTTCGTATTAGAGGAATGAGAGAAAATGATGATCCGGATTCAAGATTTCCAGAATTAGTAGAAGGACTCGATCATATCGGATTATCTGTAGAGAACGTCCGTAATGCATTAAGATGGCTTGTATCAAGAGGGGCAGAAGTTTTCCAAGAACCAGAAGATACTGGAATAGGAGGTAGAACTATCGCCTTTATCAAAGGTCCAGGGAATATAAAGATCGAACTTTGTCAAAAAACGGAATATACATAATTAAGAAAAAGAAAGAGAGATTATTATTTAAATGAAGATTGCATTAACAGCAGATGTTCACCTTATAAGCCAGTTAAAAACACCAGAAAGATTCTCTGCTCTTAATTCTATTCTTCAAAATATGGAACAAGAACAGATTGATACTCTAGTAATTGCTGGAGATCTATTTAATCAAGACCAAAGCAATGTTTCTGAGATCGAAAATCTTTTAAAAGATTACCAAAAATTTTCTATACATATAATTCCCGGTAACCATGATGAAAATATACAAAATGCTCATTTTTCAGGAGAACAATTTTGCATTCATGAAAAACCTACAGTTGTTAAATTCGGGAATTCACATTTTGGATTTATCCCCTTCAAAAAAGACAAAAAAATGGGGGAGACCATCTCGGAGATACAAAATGAAATCGATGGGAAAGATTGGATTTTGATTTCTCATGGAGATTTCTACGCTGGAAGCAAAAAACAAAATCTTCTTGAACCAGGTGAATATATGCCTCTTACAAGAAATGATCTTTCTAGATATAAACCAAAATTAACTTTTCTTGGTCATATTCATAAACCACAACTCCTTGAAAATAGTGTTTATTATTTAGGATCTCCTTGCGGTTTGGATATTACGGAAACAGGAAAAAGAAGATTTTTAATACTTGATACTAATAATTTTTCTATAAAACCTACAGAAATAAAAACAGATATAATTTATATACAAGAGTCATTCACGATTTTCCCATCTGAAGATGAAATTCAAAATTTACGCACTCAAATCCAAAAACGTATTGAGTCCTGGAAATTGGATAAGAATGAAAAAAATAAGGTGCGGCTTCGCATAGAAGTGAAAGGATATTGTGAGAACAGAAAAAAAATTATTGAAACAGCAAAATCTGAGTTTCAAGAATATATTTTTCACGATAAGGATGGTCCTTATCATGAAAAATTAAGTACGATCCAGAGCAATTCTCAATTAAATAAAATAGCACAAAGAGTCATTTCAAAAATTGAGGATGAAGAAGATTGGAATTTTGTTGATGGAGAGCCAACTAAAAATGATATTGTATGGAAAGCTCTAGAAACAATTTATGGGAGCATTTCCAGATGACAATCCAAATCAAAAAATTAAAAATCAACAGAAATGGACCCTTGCTGAAAGACTTCGAAATAGAACCTGGGATAATCAATTTAATTTATGGTCATAATGAAAGCGGTAAAACTTTTCTTGTTGAAGGATTGATAGAACTTCTCTTTAAAAATAAAAAAAATAAATTAGAAACACGAGATTGGGATATCACAGGAAAAATTCAAATATCAGGGCTAAGCGAAAAAATTGAATCTTTCACAAAATCGAGCAAAAAAAAACTAGACCAAATTTGGGAAGAAGAATCACAACTTCCTGAAGATCTTTCTTCCTTGCTTGTGGTCAAAGGTGCAGAAACTGCACTTCAAAAAGATGCGATCGATGGGGTTGGTCATTCCTTTTTGAAAAACTTTCTTTCAGCAGAAGGAATTTTAGACGAGATTGAAAAAAATATTTCAAAAAAT
>CAYWAX010000075.1:0-9127 GCA_964456425.1 uncultured Nitrospinaceae bacterium
TTGTAATTTCTTCTATTGCACTAACCATATTTTCAGTAGCAAGATGAAGAATTGCTTGTGCACCTTCATTCAGTTTTAGATTTAAGGGTTTGCAAATGTATTTGTTTATAGATTTTCTTGCTTTTATGAGATCTAGTTTCATTTTACCACCAAGAAAATAATCTGCATCTATATAACCTAAAATTAAGCAAGCATCCGTAACCGTAGGGAAAACACCACCTTTTCCATAACAGGCAGGGCCTGGATTTGCTCCCGCACTTTTAGGACCTACATGGAGAAGTCCTCCTTCGTCAACCCAAGCGATACTTCCGCCTCCAGCACCGATACTTTTCACATCAACGGAAGAAAAGCCAAGAATATTACCTTGATATTTATCTCCAAGCCATGTTTCAGGTGTCATTGGAATTTCGCCATTTCTTACTAAACTTACATCGTAGGTTGTTCCTCCAGTGTCGGCGACAATTGCTGTACTTGATTTTGAATCTATTTTTGCAAAATAACGTCCAGCAATAGGAGCCATAGCGGGACCAGAACCTACAGTATGAATTGGGGTTTCTGCTATTTCTTTATAATCCATAACTCCGCCTTTAGACGTTAACATAAGGAGTCTTCCCTGAAATCCTCTTTCTTTTAGATTATCTTGTAAATTTAAAATATATTCAGTCATTAAGGGTTTTAAAGATGCGTCTATACAAGTGGATGAAGCTCTTCTATATTCTCTTAAAACTGGATTTAATTCATGTGACAAGGTAAAAGGTATTTTTGGTAATTGAGTGTCTAAGAGGTCTCCAATTTTTTTTTCATGTATAGGATTTACTGTAGACCAAAGCAAACAAACTGCAATTGACTCTATTTCTTTTTTTTTCATATGGTTGATTATTTTTATAAGTGAATTTTTGTCTAAAGGTGTGATTATTTTTCCTTGAGCACTTATTCTTTCTTTTACTTCGAAAGTTAAAGACCTTGGAATATAAGGTTGTGGAAAAGGAACCGAGAAATTAAAGGGATCAGTTCTTCCACCTTCTCTTAGGACAAGGATATCAGGATGGCCAAGAGTTGTTAAGAAAGCGGTTTTTGCAGTTCCAGATGTGACTATCGCGTTTGTAGCTCTAGTCGTCCCATGCAAAAGAAATTCCCCTTTTGATAAGAGGTCAAATGTTGAAATTGAAAAATTTTCCGATGCTTTGTCAAATGCAGATAAAATACCTTCTACTGGATTTTCAGGAGTAGTTGGAGACTTGAAAATATGCAACTTTCCTTTCGAATCTTCTATTACTAAATCTGTAAATGTTCCGCCCGTATCGACAGCAAAGCGCATTCTTTAATCCTTTAAGTGATTATATTTCTTTTTTTTGAATCATTTTAACATGAGAATGGTAGAATTATAAAAATTTATTTTTTAATTTTTTTTGTTATTAAATTTATATATAATAAAAGTAATTTTTTGTGTTTATTTATAATTTCTTCAATAAAAAAGGATTCAAATGTCGTTTTTTCCTGAACCACTAAAGGCAGATGATCTTTCTTCAAACTATGATACTGGAACATTGCCTACAGATCTTGAGGTAAAGGATTCGGAAGGAAAATTAATAGGACAGGAGCGTGCTGAAAGAGCACTCTCATTTGGTTTAGAGATGAGTTCACCTGAATTTAATGTATTTGTTGCAGGAATTCCTGGAACTGGACGTCATACAATGTGTGAGGAATTTTGTAAACGAGTAGCTAAAAATCGTCCCGCACCTAATTCTTTAGTCTTTGTTCATAATTTTTCTGATTCAGATCGACCAATATGGCTTAAATTTCAAGCTGGTTTAGGACGTACTTTTCAGAGTGATATGCTTGCGTTAATTTCTGAATTGCAAGAAGTAATTCCAAAGGCATTTGAAGAAAAATCTAAGGATGAAGAACGAAAAGAACTAATAGATTCTCTTCAAAAAAAACAACGTTCTTTAATGAATGATTTAGAAAGTAAAGCTAAGGAATTAAATTTTACTTTAAAAATAGGTCAGGGAAATTTCACTGTGATTCCATTGATAAATGGAGAACCAGCTAAAGAGGAGGTTCTTGAAGAATTATCTGAAGAAGAAAAAGAAAGAATTAATAACGACAGAGATAAATTTTATGCTGAAGATATTGATGATTTTGTACGTCAGTCAAGAGAATTAGAAAAAGAAATAAGAGAAAAATTACGCGAACTTGAGCAAGAAGTAGCACTTACAGTTGTCCGTGTTCCAATGGATGATTTGCGTGAAAAATATAGAGATTTCTCTAAAGTTTTAAATTATCTGAATAGTGTACAAGAACATATTCTAGAAAATCTTTCTCCCTTTTTACCTTCTGATGGAGCCGAGTCATCTAATCAATTAATATCTTTTACAGGGAAATCTCAAGATGAAAATCCTTTAAGCGTTTATGAAGTAAATTGTATTGTAGATAATTCAAATCTCCAAAGTTCTCCTGTAATTTACGAGCCAAACCCAAATTTTACAAATTTATTTGGACAGGTTGAGAGACGTGCGGTTTTCGGCACATATACAACTGATTTTACCCTTATTAGAGCAGGTTCTATGATTTCTTCTAATGGAGGATTTTTAATTCTAGATCTTTTAGATACGCTGACTAACCCAGGAGTTTGGCCTGCACTGAAAAGAGTTATAAGGAATAAAAATGTTAGAATTGAAGATTTAGGCGAAACGTATGGATGGTCTACTGGTGGAATAAAACCTGAACCTGTGCCAGTTGAAGTAAAGGTTATTTTAGTGGGAAGTCCGATGCATTATGAATTACTGCTTCATTATGATGAAGATTTTGGAAGACTTTTTAAGGTAAAAGCTGATTTTAGTGAGTCTATAGATTGCGATCCTCATACTATTAAGGACTATCAAGTATTCATTGAATTTCATCGCCAAAAAAATGACCTACTTCCTTTCACAAAAGAAGCGATTTTACGTGTACTTCAAGAGAGTTCTCGTTTTGTTGCAGATAAGAAAAAACTCTCAACTCGTTTTGGTGATATTAGAGAACTGCTTATTGAAGCAGATCATTGGGCTAGACAAGAGGGAGTAACTCAGGTTGACAGGTTACAAATAGAACGCGCGGTAGAAGAAAAGAGATTTCGTTCGGATCTGCTAGATGATCGTTTAAGAAAACATATTGTAGAGGGCACTCTTCTGATTGATGTCGATGGCAAGTCAGTTGGTCAGGTAAATGGTCTTGCGGTTTTAAGTTTAGGAGATTATAGCTTTGGTAAACCGTGTCGTATTACTGCGCAGACTTTTATGGGTGAACAAGGAGTCATAAATATTGAAAGAGAAAGTAAACTTTCTGGCAATATTCATGATAAGGGAGTATTGATTTTGCAAGGGTATATGGGTGGTCAATATGCTCAAAAGAATCCTTTAACCCTGTCAGCAAGTATTTGTTTTGAACAAAGTTATTCTGGTATTGACGGCGATAGTGCTTCATCTACAGAATTATACTCTATCTTAAGTAGTCTTTCAGGATTACCCATAAGTCAGGGGTTGGCAGTCACTGGGTCAGTTAATCAAAGAGGTGAAGTTCAGCCAATAGGCGGAGTTAATGAAAAGATTGAAGGATATTTTGAAATCTGTAAAGAAAAGAAAAAATTAAATGGACAACAAGGGGTATTGATTCCTATACAAAATGTCAAGAATTTAATATTAAGAGAAGAAGTAAGTCAGGCTGTGAAGGAAGGTAAATTTAAAATTTATCCGATAAGAAATATAGATGAAGGTATTTCAGTTTTAACTGGAATAGAGGCCGGCAAAAGAGACAGTTTGACAGGCGAATTTCCCGAAGAAAGTGTGCATGGAAAAGTTCAATCTAAACTAAATGAAATGTTTGAAAATCTGACAAATTTACGTAGGAACGATGAAAATGAAGAAAAAGAGGAAACTATAGAGGGTTCTTCTATATCGGAAAAATCTCCTCCATCGCCAGAAGAACCTCCAGTTCCACCTCCCGTAAATTAGTTTTTGATTTATTTAACGAATGTCTTCGTAAAATTTGGCTAGTTTTTTTTCTGAAAATCCTATTAAATAAAGTATGCTTAGCCCCCACCAAATATATAGAGTTTTTATTTTCCCCCAGTGTTCTATTCTTCTAGGACTGGTAGAGATTTTCTTCTTAATGATCTTAGTCTTTCCATACTTTTTCATTCTTGAACTAAAATCCCAATCTTCGAAAAGAGGAAGGTCTTTATATCCATTCATTTTACAGAAGATTGATTTTCTTATAAAAATACCTTGGTCACCAAAAAAAATATGAGAAGTAAAAGTACGAATATTTGCACTAAGGCTAATCATTTTGCAAAAGTAATTTTTTGTGTCAAAACTATGTAGGAATCCCCCTCCTATGATGTGATTTTCTTTCAGTACATCTTTAATATTTTCAAGGGAGTTTGATGGTAAGGTAGTATCACAATGCAAAAATAGCAAGATTTCTCCTTTTGAAAAAAATGCACCTGTATTCATTTGCTTAGCTCTACCAGATTTTTCTGAAATATATTTAGCATGATTTCCTATAATCTTTTTAGGATTATCTTTACTTCCACCATCAACAAAAATAATTTCTTTTTCCCCTTTTAGTTTGTTAATTTTTTCAATACAGGTTTTTATATTTGATGCTTCATTTAAAATTGGTACTATTATCGATATCAACAGTTAGTCATCCTTGTTTTTTTTAGTTTTGGAGTATTTTTGAAATATATTATCATTATTTTAGGCGCAACATTCCTTTTCATTTCTTCTTCAGTTTATGCAGTTGGAAAGGAAGAATCAAAAACCCAGCGACTATCAAATCTTGTTTCTCATCTAAAAAAATTTAAAGAACCTTATCAATGGTTATTAGTCAGAAAACTATATTCTTCAAATAGCAAATTGCAAGAAGCTTTTTTTTCCTCTTGTCTTGGAAAGAGAAGCAATTTTCTCCCAAAAGTTCCTTACGGACTTTTTAAAAAATTTCTTTTTGATATTTATTTTGTTCAAGTTAATATGGATATAGACGTGAACTTAGAAACGTTGGTAGTTATTAAAACCTATCCCTTAGAGGTTAAAGATAAACTTCAAAAAAAAATTAATTATATGACATTTTGTCTGTTAGATGACAAGAAAAATCAAAGAAGGCCACTTTCCTCACATTTTGCAGAGAGTATTAATTCGGTTGCTAGTTATCAAATAACTGATTTAACTGGAGATGGAAGAAGTGAACTTATAGTTCATACAAACGAAGTAGATTCTTTAGCAAAAGAATACAGTTTTGTAAGGATTTTGAAATTAAATAAGGAAAAACTATTAAGAGGTATTTGGTCTTCTAAACTTAAAGAAGAAAAAGTAACTGTAAAATCAGAGTTTCAGAAAAGTATAAAAAGATTTAAAAAAATTAGATTTGTTAAAGTTCTACAGTTTAATTTTAAAACTTTAAACAGTCCTATCGAAATAATTATGAAAGGGAAAAAAGAGATTGAAGAGACAGTAAGGGGGTTGAAAAATGGAAGGAGTGTTACAACGACTACTTTTAAGAAAATACCTTTTAAGAATAAGTGGTATTGGGACAGTAAAAAATTTCGTTATGTTTTGTTAAATAGTAATTAAATGTTTGTTCTATTTCATTGATTGGAAATAAATTATGAAATTGCATCCTTTGGTTATGTTAATTATTTTAGATGGGTGGGGTTTAAGTGAAAACATACAAAATAATGCAATAGCATTAGCACAAACTCCAACAATCGATAAGCTTTTTAAAAAATATCCATGGACGACAATAAAGACATCAGGATTGTCTGTTGGACTACCTGATGGGCAAATGGGAAACTCTGAAGTAGGCCATTTAAACTTAGGCTCAGGCCGAATAGTAAATCAAGATATAGTCAGAATAAATTCTTCTATTAAAGAAAATATTTTAGATTCTAATCCAACATTACTTAATTCTTTTAAAAAGATTTCTACTTCTAATTCTTCTCTACATCTGATCGGTTTAGTTTCCGATGGTGGTGTTCATAGCACACAAGAACATGCTCTTTCAATTGCAAGAATTGCGAGAAAAAGTGGAATAAAAAATATTTTTGTACATGCATTTACTGATGGAAGAGATACTCCTCCAAAATCAGGAAAAGGATTTATTGAGAAGTTTGATTTTGATTTAAGAAATGAAACAGGAGGAAAATTAGCAAGTTTAATTGGCAGATATTATTCTATGGATAGAGATCAGAGATGGGAACGAACTAGACTTTGTTATGAACTTTTAGTCGAAGGAAAGGGAATGCAGACTGAGAATATCACTGAATCTATTTCGAATTCCTACAATCAAGGTATAACTGATGAATTTCTAGAGCCTCACCAGATTGTAGAAAATTCTAAGCCTATTGGAACTATCAATGATGATGATTTGATTGTTTCTTTTAATTTTCGTTCTGATAGGATGCGTCAACTCACAAAAGCTCTAACTGACCCCGATTTTGAAAATTTTGTAATTCGAAAAAAACCTAAAATTGATTACATTTGTATGACCCAATATGATGAGCAATTTCAACTTCCTATATTATTTCCACCCCTTAAAATGGATGGTCTCTTTTGTCATGTTTTAGAAGACGCTAACAAGAAATGTCTACGTATTGCAGAAACAGAAAAATATCCGCATGTGACCTATTTTTTTAATGGTGGAATTGAGAAACCATATAAGGGGGAAAAACGGAAAATGATTCCATCTCCTAAGGTGGAGACTTATGATTTAATGCCTGAAATGAGTGCCGAAGGTGTTACGAATAATGCGGTTAATGCAATTCTATCTAGTGAATTTGATTCCATTGTTTTAAATTTTGCGAATCCTGACATGGTTGGACATACAGGTAAAAAAATCGAGGTAATTAAGGCTATCGAAAAGGTAGACAAGTGTTTAGGTAGAATTTTAGATGCACTTGAAAAAGTTAATGGTACGGTGCTTATAACTTCTGATCATGGAAATTGTGAACAATTATGGGATAAAGAGACAGATAGTCCGCACACAGCTCATACAACAAATGATACTCCTTGTATTATTGTATCTTCAAATCTTAATATAGTATTAAAAGACGGCGGTGCGTTGTGTGATATTGTTCCAACAATTTTAAGTTTAATGGGATTAAAAAAATCTTCTGCAATGACAGGAGAAGATTTAATCGTAGGAAAGTAGTTTTTTCGTTTGAGGGAAAAATGTTTTTTGAAATTATTAAAAACTTTTTTGGAAAACAAAAAAATCAACGAGTAGAAGAATCGTTATATTCATTGCCAGTTGTTGAATCTACTTTTTTTTCTGAGGAAGAGGTAACTAAAATTTTAGGTGAACATTCAGTTTGGTTAAAGACAAATGGTTCATTTGGCAAAAAAGCTTCATTTAATGGAATGGTAATACCGTCCTCAAATTTTTTTATGGCGGACTTGAAAAAAGCAGATTTTCAAGGCTCAGATCTTAGTAAGTCGCAGTTTCAATGGGCTGATTTAAGTGGTGCAAATTTCACCGATGCAAATCTTGAGGATACTGATTTTTTCCAGTCCAATTTAAAAAAAGCATCGTTTAAAAAAGCAAGTTTAATTAGATCAAATTTAATGTCTGTAGAAGCAAGTGAAGCTGATTTCAGTAATGCAAACTTATCATTGGCAGATCTTAGGTCAGCTAGGTGCGATAACGCAATTTTTTTTAAAACTGATTTAAAAGAAGCAAAACTAGACTCAGGAGAATTTAATAAAGTTGATTTTGGCTCAGCGTTAAATTTTACAGATAATCTTTTTGGGAAGATTTAGGAAAATTAAAATTTTGTAATAGTTTTTCTTTTATTTTATGTTTAGACTTATTTAGTATAGTAAAATTTATTTATCTTAAGGAGTTCATTAGTGGATTCTCAAAATTCGATCCTAAATTCACAAGAGATCTTAGAAGATGATCGTGCACATGTTTGGCATCCTATGATGAATCACTACAATTTAAATAAAGACCCTTTAAAAATAATGACACATGCAAGTGGGTGTAGAATAGTTGATTCTGAGGGTAAAGAATACTTGGATGCGATGGCGGGTTTGTGGTGTGTGAATATAGGTTATGGCCGAAAAGAAATTGCTGAAGCTGCTTACGAGCAGATGGTACAATTGTCTTATTATCCTCTTAGCCAGGTTAACCCGCAATCTGTTAAGTTAGCTGCTAAAATTTCAGAAATTACACCAGAAAGTTTACAGCATGTCTGGTTTGTGAATAGTGGTTCTGAAGCTGTTGATACAGCGATAAAAATTTCTCGCGCCTGGGGAAAGAGAAACGGGGGACGTTTTAAAATAATTGCACGTTATCAAGGTTATCATGGAGCTACTTTTGGTGGAGTAAGTCTGACAGGTCAGACTCAAAGACGGTTAGATTTTGAACCATTATTGCCTGGCGTAGTTCATGTTCAAGCTCCATATTTTTTTAGGAGCAGTGCAAAAGATGAAGATGAACTTACAAATAGATGTATAGAAGAACTGGATTCAGTAATTCGTTACCAAGGTCCAGAAACAATCGCTGCATTTATTGCTGAGCCTATTATTGGAGGTGGAGGTGTAATTTTACCGTCAAAAAATTACCTGAAAAGAGTTAGAGAAGTTTGTGATACATACGGTGTTCTGATGATTTGCGATGAGGTTATTACTGGTTTTGGAAGAACGGGGCAACTTTTCGCATCTGATTTGTTCGAGGTACAGCCTGATATCATGACGATGGCAAAAGGATTAAGTAGTGGATATCTTCCTATTGGGGCGACTGCAGTTTCTGACAGAGTTTTTTCAGATTTGAATTCAGAAGGAGATACAGGTTTTCTTCAGATAAACACTTACGGTGGGCATCCTGTTTCTTGTGCCGCGGCAATTAAAAATTTAGAAATCTTGATTAATGAAAAAATGGTGGAGAACTCTCGTGATGTGGGAAAATATTTAGGTGATATTTTAAAAAGATTAAATGATTATCCTTGCGTTGGCGAGGTTAGGGGTGTTGGTCTTCTTTGGGGTGTTGAATTGGTAGAGGAAGATGGAACCCCTCTATCAACTAATGCAACTTCAAAAATATTAGCTTTTGCGAAGCAAAGAGGAGTAATTTTAGGTAAGAATGCGGG
>CAYWAX010000076.1:0-8957 GCA_964456425.1 uncultured Nitrospinaceae bacterium
TAGAAATCTGAATCTAAAAAACCATGATTTTTTATCAATTCAATTTTAAGATCTTCTCTTTTATTTTTTAAGGTTGTGGTTTTAGGCAAACTTTCATTAGGCCATACAAAAAATTCTACAATTTTTTTATAGTCCGCTAAATTGTCTAAAGATCTACTTATTTCGTTTTCTAGATTTTTAATTTTTTGTTTATTTTCTTCATCCAGTACAATAACTGCAAACACTTCTTCACTACCTCTCTTCGTTTTTTTTCCTATAATACATACTTCTTTAAAAATCGGGTTCATTAACAATTCTTCTTCAATTTCTTCAGGATAGATATTCTTTCCCATTTCGTTAATAATCACATTTTTAATTCTTCCACAAATAGTCAGATTCCCCTGTTTGTCAATATGACCAATATCTCCTGTTTTAAACCACTTTTCGTTAAATACTTGTTCAGTTAATTTATTGTTTTTATAATATCCTTTCATAACATTAGGACCCTTAATCCAAATTTCTCCCTCTCTTTCATTTTTTGAATCTATCATATGGATCTTAACTTCCACGCCAGGAATGGTAGGACCCACTGTATCAAAAAATCTTTTCATTCCAGGAAGGTTTGCATTGGTAACAGGTGAAGTTTCTGTTAATCCATATCCTTGAATAACTTCAATCCCTAAAGAAAGCATATCTATTGAGATATCTGGGTTAAGTGGGGCTCCTCCACTGACTAAATAACGTAAGTGAGGACTAAGTGAATTTCGAATTTTAGCAAAAATTGTAAATCCCAACCTCAAACCAAATCTGGAGAGTAAGAATCTTGAACACGAAAATAAAATAAAAAAGAGTCTCCTTTTCGCGCCTGAAAGATTTGAGATTTCATTAAAAATGCGTTTATGAATTAGTCTAATAACTGCTGGCACCATCAAACAGATAGTTATTTTCTCTTCCGACATAGATTCTCTCAGAACTCTTGGATTTAACGAGGACAAATAATGAATACGTGCGCCTGACACAAGAGGTAGCAAAAAACCAGCTGTACTTTCAAACATATGATGTAATGGAAGTACAGATAGAAAAATATCTTTCTTACCGCAATCAAATATTTTCAAAACTGAATTCACGTTAGACGTTATATTTTCATGCGTAAGCATAACCCCTTTTGGTATACCCGTAGTTCCAGAAGAAAAAGATATTATAGCAAGATCTTCAGGTTTTGATTTTGTATGAATTACGTTAGATGAAATCGAATTTTTGCTAGAAACAAATTCTTCTAAAGGAAAGACAATAAGAGATTTTTCCAATATATTCTGCAGACCTTGAATACGATCAATACAAATTTGATCAGTTAAAACAAAATCCGTCTCAGAACGGTTCAAAATATTCGATATTTCTTTTTCACTAAGATTCATATCTAAAGGTACAATTACTCCGCCTGCAAAAAGAATTCCGAAAAAACCTATTGACCATTCCGGTCGATTAGAACAGAACATCGCCACAGTTTGATTCTCTTTCAGACCTTTTTCTTTTAATTTTTCTGCTAAAAATAATGAGGAATTTAAAATTTGAGTACGATTTAATTCAATCCTTTCACCTGAAGAATTAGTAGATGAAACCGCGGTTTCTTTCGGAAATTCCTTAACTGAATTTAAGAATAATTGTAACAAGGTTCTCATAATTTAAAATGCTCTTAGAATTTATAGAAATAATCAATACATAAAGGTTGAAGAACAATCTTCATAAAAGAATTAATCTTTTAACTCAGGAGGAATCTTTTTGCCACTCGGGTCAAACTCTGAATCAGGTAATTCAAGATCAAGATTCTTTTGTATCTCGGGATCATGTATATGCTCTAATCTATCAGCAGTATCATGAAAATGACTAAGAGGCGCACGAATTTCAGTCGAAAGATAAGATTCCCAAAGACGATGACTCCTCATAAGGGTTATAGATTCTGAATTCCCTATTGCAGTCAATACATATACTTTCCCTTGCCGATTAACTTTTTTCTTAAATTCTAAAAATTTCATTGCTATAGATAACCATAATCGATGGTGTATGAAATATAGTAAAATATGTTCTTTTGTTGCTCCTATCTCATTTTCTTCTTTTGACCTATATAGAATAGACAGGACGTCTTCTTGAACTATCCTAAATCTTGTAATCATTTTATTCAGTATATTTGAGAAAAGACCATATCTAGGAGAGATAACAACAATTACAAAAAAAATAATACCTGAAAGAGTTGCGATCATTCCAGAGGTATTTGTATCTGGAAATCCAAAGAACGTAGGAAGATATACCGCAGAAAAATGACCTAAAACAGCACTTAAAATAGCAAAAACCATGCTGAATAATATCATTACAGAAAGTCTATCTGTCAGTAAATAAGCCGATGCTCCTGGAACTATCAGCATTGCTATAACGATTATACTTCCCACACTTTCAAAAGAAGCTACTACGGTTAGGGCGACTAATCCCATCAAAGTATAGTGCATAAAATCAGAGTTAAATCCTAAGAAAGTAGCATATTGATTGTCAAAAGTAGTAATTTTCAATTCTTTAAAAAATAAAAAGACAAAACAGCTATTTAGCAAAAAGACTATGGTTAAAACAACAATAGCTCTAGGTATTTCATAACCAGAAAAAGTAACCATATCTAATACTATATATTCTACTGCGCCATATAATACACATCCAGGATCTAGATCTACCGAATCAGCAGCCTGCACAATGAGAACTAGTCCAATTGCAAAAAGTATTGTGAAAACAACACCCATTGACGCACCTTGGTCGACATTTCCGTGTTTATGAATCCATTGCGTCAAAACAGAAGTAATAACACCCAAAACTGCAGCACCAAGAAACATAGAAAAACTTGCCTTACTGGAAGTTAAGAAAAAAGCAATCGCGAGTCCTGGTAATACAGAGTGACTAATTGCATCACCCATCATTGACATTCTCTTCAAAATTAAAAAATTTCCTAATAATGCACATGACAAAGATGCAAGAATCCCTGCACTGACAATCCAAAAATCTAGAGTTGTCCATTCCATTTTCAAACTCCTAAAACAATTTCTCTAAGTGTACAGAAACAATTAAAGATAAAAACGTTTAGATCTTTCAACTTTTCTGTTCTGCTTCTAACTCTTCCAATATCTTACTTTCCACAATATGTTCAATGTCATCTACAAAATGATCAACATGTCCCAATCCTACTCCTGCATAATTCAAAAGATATAATTCCCATAAATTATGATTCCGAAAGATCCTTGCGGATTCTAAATATCCAGATTTTGTGAAAATTAATCCTTCTTTTGTTTTAACGATAAGATTTTTAACTTTGGAGAGTTCAACTGCTATTCTAAATGAAAATTTTTTCCAATTCCTAAAATCAAATAATTCTTCATACCTAATCAAAATACTCCACGCTTCTTCTTCTTTTAAAGATGATTTTGTATTTGCAATTTCATACATGGACCGAAGTAAATTTTGGATTAAAATACGATATTGAAACCTTAAGTTACGAAATAATTTAACAAATATTCCAGATTCAAAACCAAACAAAAAACTAACTAAGAAAAAAAATCCACAAACGAGTACAATTAGAGCTCCAGCAGGTAATTTTGGTGCTAATGCACTTACCGCACCCCCTAATAGTCCACTTATAGCACCAAGACTAGATGAAATAATAAACATTTTTTTTAAATTTGAAGTCCAGAATCGACCTGAAATTGGAGGAATGATAAGTAACGCTACTACTAAAATTAGTCCAACCGCTTGCAAACCAATTACAGTTACTACAACTGTCAAAAACATCATCATTAAGTCTAGAGTAAAAACAGACCAACCACGCGCAAGAGTATATTCTTCATCGAAACACAGAATAGTAAATTCTTTAAAAAAGATAACTGACAAAAATAGGACAACTAAAGCAGCTATGAGAATTAACCAAGCATCACTTATTAACATAGACGCAGTTTTCCCATAAATGAAAGATTCTAAGCCAGCAGAATTTCCCCCTTTCATTTTCTGAGTAATTCCTAACAGTGCAACTCCTAAACCAAAGAAAACGCTAAGTACTATTCCAAGCGCTGCATCTTCATTTAATCGGGTATAATTTCTAACAAGTAGAATCACTCCTACACCTAAAAAACTTGAGATTAGTGCCCCAACAAGTAACCCAGGTAGAAACTTACCTGTTCCTCCGATCGAAACCATAAAAATAAATGCGATAACTACCCCTGGAAGACTAGCGTGACTGACAGCATCACCGATAAGAGCTCGTTTACGTAAAGTGACAAAGACACCAATCATTCCTGAAGCAAAACCAAAAAACATAGTTCCAAGAAGAACAATCCTAGTATTATAATCTCTCAAACTAATAATACGAAAAAAATCTTCCGTACTTGGCCAATTAAAATTATGTTGATGTTTTAAGACTAAAGAGGAGGATTCTGAAAATAACAAAGAGTTAAAGGGAGGAAGCAATAGAAGGAATGTAACCGATAAAAAGAAAAAAAGTCTGTTTCTCAAATTCTATCCTTTCAGATTATTCTCTATCAAGATTGGATAATGCGGTCGCAGCTTTATCCAACAAAGTTAAACGCCCACCATATGTTCTCCTTAGATTTTCTTCTGTTAAAACCAAATTAGGCGAACCAGAATCAATAATTCTCAAATTTAACAAAATAACATGATCAAAATATTCACGGACAGTATTCAGATCATGATGAACAGCGAGAACAGTATTTCCAGAACTACTAATTTCTTTAAGTAACGTAACAATTGCCCTTTCAGTCCTAGCGTCTACGCCGGCAAATGGCTCATCCATTAAAAAGATCTCTGCTCTTTCAGCAAGTGCACGAGCTATAAAAACACGTTGTTGTTGACCTCCAGATAGTTGACTAATTTGTCTACTATAGAAATCTTCCATTCCCACTCTTCGAAGACACTCCATCGCAAAGTCTTTATGACGGCGCAAAACTGGTAGACACCAACCAATCTTTCGATACATACCCATAACTACAGTATCAAGAGCATTAACAGGAAAACTCCAATCAACACTTTCACGCTGAGGAACGTATCCGATAAGATGCTTTTTCTTTTTAAAAGTCCCTCCATAAATCTTCACTGATCCACTAGCAATTGGAATAAGATGAAGTATCGATTTCAAAAGTGTACTTTTACCTGCTCCATTCGGTCCAACGATAGCGACCAACTTTCCTTTCGGAACATTTATATCTACATCCCAGAGCACGGGTTTTCTATTATATGAAACAGTAAGATCGTGAACTGCAATAGGAATATCACTAGGATGCTCTTCCATATGAAAAGAAAATTCATCTGTACTTTTTTTTCTCAACTTAAACATTCTTGTCAACTATCCTTTTTCAGAAAATTTATAAGAAAATATCAGTGTTTTCTTGAAGATTTACTAAGTTTCCCATTCATTCCTAAAGAAGGTGCCTGACCACCCAAAGATCTTGTGATTACGGTAATATTATGGTCTAGCATTCCAATATAAGTTCCTTCATAAGTCCCAGGATTACCCATTGCATCTGAAAAAAGTACACCTCCAATAATCACTTTTTTGCCTCTAGCTTTTGCACCTTCTATAATAGCTTTTACATTCTTAGATGAAACACTAGTCTCTACGAAAACAGCTTTAATATTCCGCTTTACTACCTCATCTACAATATTATTTATATCTTTCAATCCAGCCTCAGATTCGGTTGATAGACCTTGTATCCCTTTAACTTGAATACTATAAGCACGTCCAAAATAGTTAAAAGCGTCATGTGCAGTAATTAATACTCTCTTCTCTTTAGGAATAGAACTAATTGATTTCAAACCATATTTGTGAAGTCTTTTTAAACTAGATAAATATTTTTTTCCTTTTTTTATATAATAATCTTCATTTTGAGGGTCATATTTCGCTAGTTTATTTACGACGGCCTTAACTGCCATCATCCAAGCACTTACGTCCATCCAAAGATGTGGATCGTACTGACCATCAAATTCGGTTGGTTGAAGAAGAAATTTTTCATTTACCAGTTGTGTAACAGCATATACAGGTTTCTTCATAGCAACCTTTATTAGAGCATCTCCCATTTTCCCTTCAAGCATAAGTCCAGAGTAAAAAACTATATCTGCTCTTAGAAGTTCAAAAACGTCATTGCGAGTCGCTCTATATATATGAGGATCAACTCCTTCTCCAATAATATTTTTAACCTTCCCTTTTTCTCCAACAATATTCTTAACAATGTCTCCTACCATTCCAACAGTAGTAGTCACTTTATATGGATAAGATTTCGGAGCAGCAATTAGATTTATTTCTAGTACAGACAATAATAGAAAAATACAAAAAATAATTTGAAGAACTACAAATTTCAATATTGAATTCAAATTCACGCTTTAATCCCTTATAAAATTATATCCTGCTCGCCTAATAAAATATTTAGGTATGTCTAAATATTATCAGTTTAAATATATTTTTAAAAGAGAAAAATTACATTTTAAGATTAAATATTTGACATAAGACTTACAGCGTGTAAAAAATTGACACCTAAAATTACTTTTATTTTAAGACTAATGACAGTTCATACTAAAAAGGATAAATAATGGCACAAAAGAAAAAATTACGTATACCTTCAAAAGCTATGAAACGCGGAACTGCTCTATGGAATAAAGCATTTACAGAAAAAATCGCGGAAGATATGTCAACTTGGGCTGATGACGAATTCATGAAATTATTTATGGATTTTTGCTATGGAGGACTATACGATAGGAATGTATTACCTCAGAAAACTAGAGAACTTTGTGCCGTAGCTGCATGTGTGATGGCAAATGCTCATCCTCAATTAAAAACCCATATAATTGCCGCGTGGAATTGCGGAGCATCAAAAAAAGAAATCGTAGAAGTAATAATCCAAATGGCTACTTATTGCGGGATGCCCTACATGCTTCAAGCTGCAAGGATTGCTTGGAATGAAGTTTTTCCAAATTTAAAGAAGAGAGGTAATGCAGCAGCTATTCCAGATGGCTTAAAAAATTAGAAAAGAATTTGAATGAAATCTCTTTTTCTGTAGAATAAATAAAGAATCTAAATAAAAAATGTAAGTAAACATTTACACATTATTGTGTGCAGTCATATTTTAATTTAAGAAATTTATAATTAGGAGCAAGAAAAAATGAGTAGAAAATTCGTAGATTTAAGTATTCCGTTGCAAAATGCCCCAATGGAAAATAATCCTGCAGTTATACAGTATGTCGCACATCACGAACTTGGTCGTTCAAGGACAAAAGCTTACAAATTTCCTGACACTAGTTATTTCCCTGAACATATGCACTGCGCAACCGAAAATATTAGTGCCGTCAGTACACACAGTGGGACACATCTTGATTCTCCATATCATTACGGACCTACTTGCGAGGGGGAACCATCAAAAACAATAGATCTCGTACCTCTAGAATGGTGTTTTGGAGATGGTGTTGTTCTAGATTTTCATGATGCTGAGCGTGGACACAATATTACCGTTGATGAAGTGAAAAGCAAAGTACAGTCACTTTCCGAAAAAGGATACGAATTAAAACCTATGGATATAGTTTTAATTCGTACCGATCATACAACGAAATATCTCTACACTCCTGATTTCGAACAATCTCACCCTGGAATGAGTGCAGATGCAACTTCTTGGTTGGTAGATCAAGGAATTAAAGTAATGGGAATAGATGCGTGGGGTTTTGATATACCAACAAATCAAATGGCAAAATTAAGACTTGAAGGCAATACAAAGGATTTCTTTGGGAGTCATTATCTCGGTAGGGACAAGGAATATATTCACGCAGAGAAACTTGCAAATCTAGATCAAATACCAGAATTTGGATTCCAAGTCTCTATGTTCCCTATTAAAGTAGAGCGTGCAAGTGGCGCATGGATTCGTGCCGTTGCCATTTTAGACGAATAAGAAAAATAAATTTTTTAGCTTCGTTAAAAGTTTATATAACAACTTTTAACGAAGCTTTTGTTCCATCCAAAATTTAGGATCTTTTAAAAAAAAGGATGAGTTATGATAAAAAACGACCTGTTGAACTCAATCGATAATAGAGTATTACAAATGTCTTCTTTCTTATCGACAAAACTTCCGTTTTTACTGACATTCGTACTTGGAATTGTATTGTTATATGCTGTTGGATTTGCTCAGACTGAGATTCTTCATGATGCGGCACATGACACTAGACATTCATTCATGTTTCCTTGCCATTAAGAGGACAGCGGATGTTTCAACGTATCATCTTTTCTGCTTCTATTGCAGGACTATTATCTGGAATACTAGTCACTTTCTTCCTGCAGGTATGGATAACACCTCTTATTCGTAGTGCTGAAAAATTCGAAATAAAATCAACGCTTAACACAAAAAATCACCACCATGATAGTGATTCAAAAGAACATTTCTTTTCAAAACCTTTTTTTAAAACATTTGTAGCAAATACTATTACGTCAATTTCTTTTGCCCTTTTGATAATTTCTACTGGAGGTTTTTTAAAGAATTTTGATACTAAAAAAGGACTGTTTTGGGGAATAGGCGGATTTGTTGTTTTCTCTTTAATGCCTTCAATGGTCATTGATCCAAAATTACCAGGAGATTTATCACTAACTCTTAGTAAACATAATTTATTATGGCTCTTAACAACAACTTGTTCCGCTATTGGATTATTATTTATTATCTTTTCTAAAAAGTTTACAGGAAAATTGTTTGGTTTGATTATCCTCTCAATTCCACATCTAATACCTTCATCAATTCCAGAATTAAAAACAACAAAAGAGTTAAAAATTATCCAAGAGGAATTTTACTTGTCAGTACTTATTACTTCACTAATCTTTTGGAGTTTTCTAGGAACAACTTCAGGGTTTTTTTTTAAAAAACTAAACTCTAATTAAAACAGGATATCTAAAAAGAAATGACAGAAAA
>CAYWAX010000077.1:0-8927 GCA_964456425.1 uncultured Nitrospinaceae bacterium
TGAATTTAATGATTTGGAATTAGCTGCTAATGCTACAGGAGTATGTCAGGCTGCATGTGATATGGCTATGAATCATGCTAGGACAAGGTGGCAGGGAGGAAAGTATATTATAGAGCATCAAGCAATCCAATTAAAATTAGCTGAAATGCATATGCTTACGGAAGCCTTAAGATCGTATGTTATGAGAACGGCTTGTGATAGTGAAGAAGGAACTAAACGTGACCCTAGACATGGAATACTTTGTATGAATTTTTCCTCTGATGTTATACAAAGAGTTACTTGTTTGAATGTTGATATTCATGGTGGAGCAGGTGTTATGAAAGATGTTGGAGCAGAAAAATTACAAAGAGATGGTGCTGTATGGACGCATTTAGCTGGGGATGCAGTTCAAAGAATGAAAGTTGTGAAACATCTTTAGAGAGAGAATTATGAATGAAAAAAAGCTTTCATTAGGAGTTATCTTAGGTGACGGGGTTGGTCATGATGTTTTACCTGTTGTAACAGAAGTGATGAAAGAGGCTGCCCTTGCAGATAAAGTCCAAGTTGATCCTACAGTATATAACTATGGAGCATTGAGATACCTTGAGGAAGGTTCCACTCTTCCGGAGGATGTTCCCGCATTAGTGCACGATCTTGCAAGTAAACACGATGCCATTTTGTTTGGTAGTGCAGGTTTAGATCCTCGTATTCCTCCAGATGTAAATTGTAGAGATCTTCTTAGAGCACTTCGTCTAGAGTTGGATCTTTATGTAAACTTACGCCCTGCTTTTTTGTTCGATCCGAGTTTTAGTCCACTGCGAAAAGAAGTTCCTATAGATTTAACAGTAATGCGTGAAAATACTGAGGGTGTAATGGTTAGACTTGGAGGAAATTTCAAAAAAGGAACAAAAGATGAAGTAGCCATTCAAGAAGATGTGAATACTTATAAAGGAGTAGAAAGAATATGTAGATATGCATTTGAATACGCAAAAAAACATAACTATCCAAAAGTAACAATGGCTGATAAATTCGGTTCTCTAGTCCATGCACATGATTTATGGCAAAGAGTCTTCTGGCAAATTAATGATGAGTTTCCTGAGGTCGAAGGGGAACATTATTTTATAGACACCTTGTGTATGGATCTAATTCAACATCCTGAAGAATTTTCTGTAATTGTCACTAATAATATGTATGGTGATATTTTAAGTGACGTGTGTGCGGGTCTTGTAGGAGGAGTTGGCATGGCTCCTTCAGGATGTATACACCCAGGAAAAGTTTCTATGTTTGAGCCTGTGCACGGTACTGCACCAGATATAGCATTGAAGGGTATTGCCAATCCATTCGCAACAACTCTTACTGCCCGTATTCTTCTTAGTACTTTGGGTTATGATGCTTCTGCAGACATTATTCTTAGTGCAGTTAAAAATGCAATTAGAGAGAAATCTGTTACAGGAGATCTTGGTGGGAATTTAAAAACAAAGGAAGTTGGAGATGTCCTTTGTAAGTTTATTCAAAAAAATAGATAAAAATTCAGTTTTATCTAAAAAATTCTAGTCAGAGTCTTACCTTGAAATTTGATTAATTTTTGTTTTCATTTCCTCTGTCGCGATATTTTTAGAGACAATAATGTTTGCTTTCCACTTGTCATTGTCTGTTTCTGGGAAGTCATATCTATAATGACCTCCTCGACTTTCTTCTCTTTTTAATGCAGAAATTCCAAGCATTTTTGCAACATCTATTAAATTCTCAGTTTCAACGATACTTTTAATCTCATTTATTTTAGATGTAGGTTTCTCTTTATCTTTTACTATTGAAACCGAATTCTTTTTTAGGTCTTCTAATGTTTCGAGTCCAATCTGTAATCTTTGTTCGGATCTTATTTGTCCAAGATTATCGAAAACATTCTTTTGAAGAGAAAGACGAAACTCTTTAGCACTCATATTTCCAGAATCCTTAAGTCTGTCAAAAAGTAAAAAAAGTTTGTCTGATATATTTATTTTTATGCCATTTTTAGAATGATTTTTCTTTGAATCTTTAGCCGCACTTTTTCCTGAACGTGAACCAAAAACAAAGCTATCTGCAAGCGCTGCTCCTGAAAGACGATTTGAACCATGTATTCCACCACCTGCCTCTCCTCCTGCGTATAAACCGGGAATATTAGTCCTTCCAAATTCGTCTATTCGTATCCCTCCTAAAAAAGTATGTGGTCCACTACAAACTTCCATAGGTTCTTTGGAAATATCAATCCCTCGATTTTTAAAAGCTCTCTTAATTATTTCTATTTCTCCTCCATGATCTACATTCATACAGTGCGATGCATCCATATATACAGTGCCGTGTTCTGTGCCTCTACCTTCGAAAATTTCAAATCCTACTCCTCTATTAAAAAGTGAACGTGTAGTTTGCTCATAATTTTCATTTGGTGCATTTGGATTCCATTTTTGCATAAACCTAAAGCCATCTTTATTTTTTAAATGTGAACCTATTCTAATGAATCCAGTTGCATAAGGGTTGTAACCTATCATTTTTTTAGGCCATCCGGTCATAAGCTGGTAATCAATCATTTCCATATCTACTAACTCTGCACCTGCTCTAAAGGCCATAGCATATCCATCGCCGGTTACCTGAGGGGGAGAGTCGTTGACTTCGTGTAATTGTGGGGCTCCTCCCGAACAAAGAACCGTGCTCTTACTAGAAATGAGCATTACAATATCTTCTTTATGTTTTACTCCCCAAGCTCCTACAACCGAGCCGTCTTTTTCTAAGATCAAATCAATAATAAAAACATTACTTTCTACTTTTACTCCTGAATCCTTTACTTTTTTTGACAAGGAAGACATTAAAGGCTTCCCGATCATTCCTGCACAATGCAGAAAACGAGCATATGTATCATCTGCACTTTTTCGTTGGTCATATTTTCCGCTTTCTTTTTTGATCAGGCCTAAACCCCAAGAATCAATTGTGAAAGTACGTTCGATAACTTCTTCAGTCATTACTTCTACTAGTCTAGAATTGTTGATTTCATAACCACCTTCTATAGTATCTTTCCAGTGAACTCTGGGATTATCTCTACTGTCTTGATGTCCTAGGGCACTGGAAAATCCACCGCGTGCCATGGACGAACTTCCAGAGGGAAAAGTTGCCTTTGTTAAAAGAATAACCTCGGCACCTTCTTTTTTAGCTTCAATAGCCGCTAGCATACCTGCGACACCGCCACCTATGACTAAAACATCACATGAAGTTTTTTGGAACTCTATATTCATTCAATTTCCGTTCAAATATGTGAAAGATTTTTTCTTTTATAATTCTTCTTTTTATTTTCAGATATTATTTTTTTCTGTTTCGCCGAGATCGCATTCTTCTCTTTCGAAGTTTTTTCCTGATTTTTTTTATTTCTTCTAATTGTACATTTGTTAAAATATTTTTTGTTTTTGCAATAGTCTCAATTCTAGCCATCCACATAATTTCTTTTTGTGATGTCAATTCTTTAACTAACTTTTGAATTTCTTTCATTTTCATAGGTTCAGTTCGAATTAATGAACTTAAATCTATTCTCATAATTCCTAATTTAGCTCTATTCATTATTCTAGATTTTTTGAAATTTGTTCTTAAACTTCTTAACTTTGAAATCTGAGATATATTAAGGCCTAATCTCGTGCTGTGTCGTAATGCCAAATTTAAAAGCATTTTACGAGATTTCTTTTTTCCTTTATGTCCATGTACCGATTCTACAAAAATGGGATTTGCTAGAAAAATAGCGGATAAAATTACTAAAAAACATATTTTATAAAACTTCATAGCTTCTCCTTTAAATAATGTGAAGAATTTAAAATTATATGAAAAATATTATTTTTTCAACTTATAATCAATTCAAGCACTTTTACAGTTATTAAGGGTATTTAAAATTTTAAAATTAAATATAATAGTTCTAACTTATTATTTTATGAGAGAAATACGAATGAGATTCTTTCTATGTTTTGTTTTTTTAATCTTCTTTTTTCTCACACCTAAGTTTCTATTTTCTGAAACTATTTTTGGTGAGGTATCTTTTGTGCCAGACGGAGATACCATTCATCTTAAGAAAAATTTTAAGAAATTTAAAATAAGATTATATGGAATCGATTGTCCTGAGATAAAGCAATTGGGTGGAGTAAGTGCAAAAAGAAGAGTAAAAGAATTGATTTTCAAAAAGAAGGTAAAAGTTGAGAGTAAAGGATATGATCGTTATGGCAGAGTTATAGGTAAAGTATTTATTGAAGGGAAAATTGATCTTGGATTAGTACTTGTTACTGAAGGATTTTGTTGGTGGTATAAAAAGTACGCTAAAAATAATTTAAGTTTATCAAAGGCAGAATTGAATGCGCGAAAAAAAAAGATAGGAGTTTGGGGTCATAATGATCCTCTTCCTCCATGGGAATGGAGAAAATTAAGAAGAAAAAAATAAGATCAAAAAATTTCTTAAATCTTTAAAAGGAGTTTATGTATTGAAGCCGACAACTGCAGCAGATCAAAGTAATGTTCTAGGAAAGAGGGTAATTGATCAGTCAGAACATCCCACTCAAGGATACGTCAACACAATAGTAGCAGAGATGGAAACTATAGAAGGAAAAGGGCAACTGAAAGTTGGTAAGAGTGGAGATTTTGAAATTTATTGTGATGAACCAGCGAGATTGGGAGGTGACGGAGAATATCCACAACCGTTAAATTATTTTGCACTTGGTGTGGGTTTTTGACTTTTAACCCAAGTTGCGCGGTATGCGCACATGATGAAAATATCTTTTAAAAAAGCAAAATGCAGGATTGAATATGACTTTTTCTTGCGAGGTTCTGTTTTAAAAGGAACAGTTGAAAGCGGTTGTAACGGTTTTCGTTCTTTTTTATCGATTGATTCGGATGCTTCTCCTACAGAGGTAAAAAAACTTGCAAAAAATGCAAAAGGTGGCTGTTTTGCGGAGTGGACTTTGAAAAATCCTGTAGACATTGAAAGTACTTTAGAAATTAATGGTAAAATTGTTAATCCTTCTGATTAACTGAAATTGGTTAGAGTAATATTTTTTTAAGGATTTATTTTTATGCCTTTTGATAAGTCAGTTATCGATAGAGATTTTAAAGAGTTTGAGTTTGTCGTGGAAACAGGCAAGATTCGTGAATATGCTAAAGCTTTAGGATTAGAAGATCCTGTTTATACGGATGTGGAAGCTGCGAAAGAAGCAGGTTATCCAAATTTAGTTGCACCTCCAACTTTCACGAGACAGTTTTGGTTTGATGATGATGAGAACGACCCGATGAGGCATCTTGGTTTTGATTTAGGAAGAAGATTATTGGGGGGATACAGTTTTGAGTATTTTAAACCAATTTTTGCAGGGATGAAGTTAATTGCGAAAAATTCTGTTGTATCTTCAGAAGTGAAAAAAGGAAGAAAAGGTGGTCAAATGACTTTTGTAGTAATTAAAACGGAATTTAGAGACGAAAATGGTGAAATTGTTCAAATTGATTATCGTACTCTAATTGAAACAGGTTGATAAAGGAGGTCACTATGTCCCAAATGTATAAAAAATTTAGTGAGCTTACACCTGGAACTGAACTCGAACTGGAGGTCGGTCCTATATCTCGTACGGATATTGTTCGTTTCGCTGGAGCCTCAGGTGATTTTAATCCTAATCATCATGATGAGATTTTTGCTATTAGAAGTGGTTTTGAGAAAGTCTTTGCTATGGGACCTCTTTCGCTGGGTTATCTCTCAAGAATGCTAAATGAGAATCTTGGCCCCACTTCCTTTCGAAAATTTCAGATCCGTTTTGTATCTCAAGCATGGCCCGGAGATTTGCTTACTTGCCGAGGCACAGTCGTAAGGCAATATGAAGTATCGAATGAAAAATTTATTGAAATAGAAGCAGAAGTAATTAATCAAAATGGAATAAAACTCGTTGATGGAAAACTAACTGCAGTACCTGAAGGTTAAAATTTTCTGTTATTTAAACTTGTTTTTTTTCGGTTTGAACAACATTTTTTTCTAAAAGAGAATCAATTTTTTCTTTTTCATATCCGAGAGTTTCTCTTAAAATTTGTATCGTGTGTTCTCCATGCATAGGCGCGGGGTCACATGTGGAATTTTTTTCACTACCTATATCCATAATAGGATTACCAACTACTCTTACATCTCCTGAGCCAGGATATTTGAAACTTTTAATTAAACTTCTTTTTTTAACCTGTTCATTGTCTAGTGCTCTATCAAGAGTATTAACAGGAGCTGCGGGCACTCCAGCATCTTCGAATAATTTGCACCATTCTTCTCCAGGTTTTTGTAGCAGGATCTCTTCTAGTTTTGGGAGCAACTCATCTTTATTTTTGACACGTAAATTGTTTGTTACAAATCTTGGGTCTGTTGCGTATTCAGGTATCTCCATCACTTCACACATTTTTTTATAAAAACGCTCTTCTCTAGGAGATAAGACAATGTATATTGTTGCAGTTGGAAATGCTTGATAAGGGACCATATATTCATGTGCACTGCCAGGGGGTTGAGGAATATCTCCATTGTTTAGATACATGGTTGAAATGTACCCAAGCATAGATAATTGAACATCAAACATGGGTACTTCAAAATGTTTAGCCCCTTTTCCTTTTTGTTTACCTAGTAATCCAGCCATACATGCAATAGCGGTGTATAAAGCAGTAGAGATATCTGCTGTTGGAGACCCATTTCTTAACGGTGGTCCACCAGGTTCTCCTGTAATAGCCATATGACCACTCATAGCTTGCTCAACAACATCAAAAGCAGGCTTATCTCTCCAAGGACCTTCTTCACCATAACCACTTGAGTCCACAAAAATTATGTCAGAATTATATTTTTTCATCTCTTCAAAACCTATTCCGAGACGATCAAGTGTTCCAGGTCTAAAATTAGCGATAACTGCATCAGATACAGTCACTAAATCAAGAAAAACTTTTTTTCCTTCTTCACTTTTAAGGTCTATAACTAGACCCTTTTTGCCTCTGTTGAAAGTGAGAAAGATTCCCGAAACGTCTCCTACACCTGCTATATTAGGATTCCTACCTATATCTCCACTAGGTGATTCGACTTTTATGACGTCTGCACCAAAATCAGCAAGAATAAGTCCACCGATTGTTCCTGCAATTACTTGGCCTAAATCTATTATCCTGTAATCTTCTAAAAATTTCATTTTTTAATTTCTACCTTTGCTATAGCTTTAATTAAGAGAACATTGTTTGCATTTGTTGCTTCTGCTTCTATTTCTATAGAATTTTCTTCTTCTATCTTTTTAATTACCTTGGCTTTACAGTTTATAGTGTCTCCTGGCCAGGTTTGTGCACTAAAACGAAGCCTGAAATAGCGTAATGTTCCTACTCCAAACCAATCTGTAATTAGACGACTTAGGATGCCGCCTTGTAACATTCCATGTGCGAATGGTTTTTCGAAACCAGAGCGTATAGAATAAATTTCGTCATGATGGTTAGGATTAAAGTCTCCACTAGCACCAGCATATTTTACTAAATCTGTTCTTGTAATTGGGCCAACGGAGAGTTCTTTTTCATCACCTTCATTTATTTTTTCCCAGAGGATTTCTTCTCTAACAAATGTCATTTTAATATATTCCTTTAATCATTTTTAGGGGGAGCTGCAGTTTCAATTAAAGTTCTTCTTGCTATTTGGACCAGTTCCCCATTTTCGTCTAGAAATTTAGTTTCAATGACGACAAATGTCATTTTCCCACCTCGTTTTCCTTCTTTTTCTTTGTGGGAGATAATCACGTTCTTTCCTTTAATTTTCATTCCGGCTGTTAGGGGTTTGAAATATTCAAATTCTTGTTCCCCATGGAGTCTTCGTTTTGGGTCATAACCTAAATGTTGCATAGGGTCGTTTTCGTTGTTTTCATGCCAAAATTGTCTCGTAAAAGTTGCTGGCGCTAATAAATCATTATAGCCTGCATCTTTTGCCGCCTGTACATCATAATGAACAGGGTCTTCCAGTCCTAAAACAGAGACGTATTCCCTTATTTTTCCTCTTTCCACTAAAATTTCAAAATCAGGGAAATCTATTTCTAATACTTTTAAATCTAAAGCCATTTCTTACTCCTGAAATTTTGATTTGTTATAAATAGTTACTACAGTCCTAATTCCTTTGCAATAATATTTCTTTGAATTTCACTTGAACCTGCACCAATAGTAGCAAGACGTGCATCTCTATAATGTCTTTCCATTGAGAATTCCGCACTATATCCGTATCCTCCCAATACCTGTACACCTAAATCTGCGACTTTTTTATAGGCTTCGGCAGCGTACAGTTTAAGAGTAGCAGCTTCTAATCTCCCTGCATGACCTTGAGAGGCAAGCCACGCAAATCTATAAACTTGCAATCGAGCAGTATCTACTAAAGTATGCATTTCAGTAATCATATGGCTGACAGCTTGAAATTTTCCAATAGGTCTTCCAAATTGATGTCGTTCTTGTGCGTGTTTAATTGCCATTTTCAGAGCGTTTGCTGCTGCACCTGTTCTAGCTGCAGAAAGGCACAGTCTCTCTGTTGTAATATATTTCATTAGTCCATTCCATCCATCATCTAGATCTCCTAAAATTTCTTTTTCTGAAGCTTCGACACCATTGTAGTGGACTTCGCATGTTCCCATCGCTCTATGTCCCATTAAACGAAGTTTTTTCCACTCAATTCCTTCTCTGTCGGCAGGAATGATAAAATTGGTAATTCCTTTATGCTTTTCAGAATTTTTGTCTGTTCTCACTGCTACTAAAACATCTGTAGCTATAGGCATACCTGAAGTATAATTTTTGGTTCCAGTAATTTTAAAAACGTCCTGTTCTCTATCTGCTCGGGTTATAATAGAAGCAGCGTCAGATCCTGCATCGGGTTCCGTTAAACTGAATGCAAAGTAAGATTCCCCCTTGATGGTTGAAGTTACAAATTTTTTCTT
>CAYWAX010000078.1:0-8879 GCA_964456425.1 uncultured Nitrospinaceae bacterium
GGAAGCGGTAGTACTCCTTGTTATATAGTCTTGCGAAATTTAGGGATTCCACTTGTATCTACAGGGGTTGGTAGAATTACATCTAGAACTCATAGTGCAAACGAAAACTTAAAGATTGAAGATTTAATTGATGGTGCGAAATATATGGCTGCTATTTGCGAAGAATTCGCTTAATTTTTTTAATTGCTAAAAAGGAGGATTGATTTATGCATGTGTTTGATTTGTTGCAAGAACAAGAGTTCAACCAAGAAAAGCACGTTGAAAAGATTCTTGGTACTTTTGGAGAAGGAGATGTGACGGTTGCATGTTGGGAGCCCGGACAGGTGAGTCCTTATCACTGTCATCCATACGCAACAGAAATTTATTTTTGCTTTCAAGGCGGAGGTTCTATGAAGACACCCGACGGAAATGTTGATGTTACTCCCGGGGCTTTTATTGTTCACCCTCCTGGAGAGGTCCATGAGTATACAAACGGAAATGAGAGGACACTTCTTTACCGAGTAAGATATGGTGGAGATAAAGTTTCTAGACATAAAGAATGGCCTTCGAATCCAAATTGGAAGCAAAAACCCGAAGACGCAGAGTACTTTTCGTCTTAATTTCTTGAGGGGGTAGTTAGATTTTTCAATCAAGCTACCCCTTTTTTAAATCAAATCTCATTATAAAAAACAAATAAATAGTTAAAAAGACAGGAGAAGTGTATGTATTTATAATATAAAATCATATAATCTTATTAATAAGATATAAAATAACTTGACAATAGAACACTCATATTATAAATTGTGGTTGTTTTTAACTATTAATTTTTTATTTATTTGGAGGATTTAAAAATGAATAATCTAGTTTCTTTAAGACCGCTAAGTTTGTTTCACTCATCTTTTGATACTTTTTTTCATGAAGATGCATTTGCGGGTAATAAATATAAAGATAAAGAATATTTACCAATCGATGTTTCTAAAAGTGATGATGAATTTTTAGTAAAGGCATCTTTGCCAGGTTGTAAAAAAGAGGATCTAGATATACTGGTTCATGATGGAATATTAACTTTAAAGGCAACTATAAATGAGGATAATGAAAAGAATAATTTTAAATTTTTAAGAAAAGAGAGAAAATTTTCTTCATTTACAAGGAGTATGAGATTACCGGATGCTGTAGAAAGTGATAAAATTGTAGCTGCATTAAATAATGGTGTTTTGTCATTAACTATCCCTCTAGCAGAAAAATCAAAACCAAAAAAAATTAATATTTCATAATTTATCAATCCCCTCAATTTTCTTTTGAGGGGATTTTTACATACTTCTTTACTTCTCTCGACATAAATTCCCCTATATGTTGAAATTAATTTACTGATTTCTTTATAGGAGTTATTTATGAATTCTATTTTAAAACAGATTAGCGAACCTATTAATAATTTTTCTAATGCATTGGAATTTTTATATATCCAAGGATTTCGTGGTCGAGATTTTATGAGAGCCTGTGAACCTGCCATGCGTAGACTTTTAATGGAAAAAGATTTTTTGCCAGATTTTGCCTTTGAAAGTGATGATTCTAATTATGCAAGACATCTTATTTTTCGACATACAGATGATTTTTTTTCAATAGCTGTAATGGTTTGGCAACCAGAACAAGGCACTCCTATTCACGATCATGATGGTCATTGGGGAATGCTTGGAATGGTGAGAGGTCAATTAGAAGTAAAAAACTTTTTAAATAAAGAAGAACATCCTAATGAAGATTGTATTTATCTATCCAAGATGGAAACATATACTCCTAATGCTGAAACGCCGAATAATGTTTGTAATTGTGCTGATATTCATATGGTAGTTAACCGGAGTGAAGAAACTTCAGTTTCTATTCATGTGTATCCAAAAGATATTGACGAATGCCAAGTTTTTGAACCAATTAATTTAGAAGAAAATATATTTAGAAGAAAAAAAATAAATTTATCATATTCTAAATAATGAAAATATAATCATTGTTTTCATTTTTCCATTAAAGATGTCATTCTCACCCAAAATAAGTAAAATTTTGGTTTAATAATATGTATGGAGTTTTAAAGGTTCATGAGTAATTCTTCTAAATCGAATATAAAAGTCAAACCACAATTGAGCAGAGATATGGGTTTTTCTTCTGCTTTATCTATGGGTGTTGGAACTATGATTGCGGCAGGTATTTTTACTTTATCTGGTCTTGCAGTAAGGGACGTAGGTTCGGGAGCAATTCTAGCTTTTTTGATTGCGGCATTTGTAGCTCTTTTAACTGCAATGGTTTATTGTGAATTCTCTGCTATGTATCCAGAGTCTGGCGGAGGATATTTATATGCGAGACGAACATTTTCTCCCCCGATGGCTTATTTTGTTGGCTGGACTTTACTTATTGGTTACACCTCTTCTTGTGCTTTCTATATTGCAAGTCTTTCAAGTTATTTTCAGGAGTTTGTATGGGACTCTCCTTTTGAAGAAATGGCTGGATTATTATCTTTAGGTGCGCTTGTACTTCTAAATATTAAAGGAACAAAAGAGACTGCTAGATTTCAGATTTTTATTACTGCCGGAAAAGTCATTCTCCTTCTATGGTTTGTTTCAGGAGGATTTAAGGACGTGAATTTTGAAATTTTAGCAGAAAAGATGAGTTATGACTTTATGAAAATAGGTTCTACAGCGGGGTTAGTATTTATTACTTTTTTTGGTTTTTCTGCAATTGCGGCTTCTGCTGGAGAAGTGCGCAGACCAATTAGAAATATCCCTCGTGCGATTTTTTGGTCTCTTGGTATTGTTACTGTTCTTTATACTTTGGTTATTTTAATCTTAGTCACCGCAGATTTAAACGAATATACAGAAGCTGCAATGGGAAATGTGGCAAAAACGTTGCTTGGACCTGTTGGGGGAATGGTAATTGTTTTAGGTTCGTTATTTTCTATGATTTCAGCTTCTAATGCCTCTATATTAGCAAGTTCAAGAATAGTCCTTTCTATGAGTCAACTTGGACAATTACCTGAGGGATTGGGCGCAATAAATCCTAGAACCAGAACTCCTATAATTTCTTTGCTTTTGGTTGGCGCTTTAACCATGGAACTTTCCAGAAGTTTTGAGCTTGAGACTCTTGCTCACTTTACTGACTTAATACTTCTTCTTGGACTTGTTTTTGTTAATATTGCATTAATATATAATCGAAAAAAATTTCCGAAAGTAAGAAGACCATTTCGAGTCCCATTTGTCCCTATCTTTCCCGTGATAGCTATAATTGCAAATATTTATTTAATTCTTTTACTTTTTCAATATATAGAAACAGTTTTCTTTGCAATTATGTGGTTGTCATTCGGAGTTTTGGGGTTCTTTGCGTGGAAAGGATTTCAGGTTGACGAAGATGCGCTTCCAGGAGATCCATCTCTGGTTGCAGAGTCTAGCAATATTAATGACCAAGAACGATTCAGAGTATTAGTACCTATTTCAAATCCTGCGAATATGGAAAAACTTTTAGGATTGGCTTCTTCTATAGCGAATGATCATTATGGAGAAGTTGTAGTACTTCGTGTTTTGACAGTTCCTGAACAATTTACTCCAAGGGTTGAAGATGTTGATGCAGAAAAAGAACATGAGCTGATTGAAAAAGCCCATGAATTCTTAGCGAACAAGGGAGTAAGTATGAATTCAGTAATTCGTATTGCTCATAATCCAGCAAGAGCTATTCTTGAAACTTCAAGAGAATGGAAATGTGATTTAATTTTACTGGGTTGGAAAGGATATACTTCTACAGCAAATCGTATTATGGGAGAAGTTGTAGATGATGTTGTTAAATATGCTAGGGCAAATATTTTACTGGCTAAAATTGAAGGGGATCTAAATTTAGAAAAGATAGTTATTCCTACTTCTGGGGGAGTAAATTCGATTTTGGCCGAGAAATACGCTTCATCATTATTAGAGAAAGATAAAGGCTTAATACATCTTTGTTCAGTTGCTCGTCCAAATGTTTCTTTGGAGCAAGAAGATAAAATGCTCTCGAATCTCCTAGAGGCAGAAGCAAGAATTCATGATTTAAATGGGCCTTTAGTAGATGCAAAATTAATTAAAAACTCTTCTATAACATATGGAGTTATTGATGAGTCTGAAAACTACGATGCAATAATGATAGGAGCATCCAGAGATAATTTTTTTAAAAGAACTGTAGGTTCAACACCAGAGAGGATAGCTCGTAATTCGAAGAAAACGGTTTTTGTTGTAAAACAATATTCCCCAGTAAAGGGATTGTTTAAAAGAATATTTGACAATTAATTGCTAGAAATTTATTAAATTATAAGTAAAAAATTGAGGGAATACATGTCCAAAATTTTTGATAGTTCTGCTTCTGCTGTTGCAGATATTCATGATGGATCCTCTATTCTTATTGGAGGTTTTGGTATTTGTGGAATGGCTCATAATTTGTGTTCTGCACTGAGTAAAAGAGAAAATGTGGGTAATTTTCATATCATAAGTAATGCAGGTGGTATGGACAATTATGGAGTAGGTTTACTTTTTGAAAAAAAGAAAGTCAGTTCTATTATTGCAAGTAGGGTTGGTCCAGCATGCAAGGCCTATGAGGATCAAGTAATGCAAGAAGAGATTAAAATTGAAATATGTCCCCAAGGAACATTTTCTGAAAGAATTCGTGCTGGAGGTTCTGGAATAGGTGGTTTTTTTACACCGACTGGAGCAGGAACAGTTGTTGCTGAGAATAAAGAGTCTAGAGTAATCGATGGTATTGAGCATATTTTTGAAAATCCTATCAAGGCAGATTTTTCCCTTATAAGAGCTTGGAAAGCTGATCATAATGGAAATCTCTTATATAGACAGAGTGCAAGAAATTTTAATCCTATAATGGCAACCGCTTCTAATACTACCATTGTAGAGGTAGAAGAAATTCTTCCTGTTGGAAGTCTAGATCCAGATGAAGTTCATACTCCAGGTATCTTTGTAGATAGGATTGTGAAAGTGGAAGATCCTACAAAACCAATTGAAATTTTAAAAATTAGAAAATAGTTTAGAAAAACAGGAGAAACTTTCATGTCGTTAACTAGAGAACAAATTGCAGAAAGAGCAGCTTCTGAATTGCCTAATGGAGGATACGTCAATTTAGGGTTAGGAATTCCTACTCTGGTTTCTAATTATCTAAAAGATTCTCAAAATATAACTATTCATTCTGAAAATGGAATCTTAAATTTAGGTCCTTCACCTTTGTCTGGAGAAGAAGATCCGGATCTAATTAATGCGAGTAAAGAAACAGTGACTATTCAAGAAGGAGGGTCTTTTTTTGATAGTTCTCTTTCGTTTTCTATGGTTCGAGGAGGACATATTGATGTCACTATACTTGGAGCTATGGAAGTAGCTGAAAATGGAGATCTTGCAAATTGGGCTGTTCCTGGAAAGATGATATCTGGAATGGGCGGAGCAATGGATTTGGTTGTAGGCGCAAAAAAAGTAATAGTTACTATGGAACATGTTACTAAACGTGGTGCACCAAAAATTTTAAAAGATTGTACTTTGCCTTTAACTGGGAAAAGTGTGGTTAATTTGATATTAACTGATTTAGCTTTAATAACAGTAGAAAAGGAAGGACTTGTTTTAAGAGAACTGGCCCCAGGCGTAGATAAGAATGAAGTCATCGAAAAAACAGGTGCTACTTTAATCATTGATTCAAACATTAAAGAAATGTTTTAAAAAATTATAAAAAAGTTCATAATATGTTTAATTTAGAGGAATTTTTATCTTCCCAAGATAGTTTATTGAGGGAATTTGCCTTTACTCTTAATCTAGATCTCTTTGATGCGGACGATATTGTTCAAGAAATCATTTTATTGTCGATTGAAAAATCTAGCTCAATAGACTCAGAAACTGATCTTTTTAAGTGGTTTATTCTTGAAATATCAAAACTTTCAAAAAAAAGAAACAATGAAAAATCAGCATTACCTCTTTATGAATTTGATTTCCCAGACCTTTCTCCATTTCTTCAACCAGAATTTAAAGAACATGTTACCAGTTCGAGCAAGCCAAAAATAAAAATCGAGACATCCTTACAGTTTTTATTTTTTTTGCAATATATGAACTTTGAAGAACGTTTGGTTTTAGTTATGAAAAATTATTTTGTAAAGGATTATATTTCTCTTTCCTCGCAGGTTCTAGAAATTGAAAAAGAAAAAATTTCTGAAATCATTGAAGATGCTAAAAAACAATATTCCTTGATTTTTAATAAGTGGAAAAATAACATTCCATTTCCAGAATCTAACGGAGATACGAAATTAGATATATTAATCAAAAAATTTATAGATGCTCTCCAAAAAAGAGATAAAAGTCTTCTAGAAAAGATTTTTTTAAATGACATTGAACTTATAGTAAGTACAGAAAAAAGAACAGGAAATGAATTTGTTTCTATTGCTTGTTTAGATCTTCTAAAAAAATCTGGAAAAATTCTCTGTTTTAATGAAATTCGATTAAACGGATGTTTAGGTATTTTGGTTTGGTCTAGATCTGACAATAGCTCCGAATGGTCTCGTGTTGCTTTTGTTTTATTTTTAGGAAATGAAAAACTTATCTGCTCTATGAAATGGTATTTTGATGGTCATTTATTTCGAAATATTATTTGTGAAAATCCAATAATTTCTTAAAATTGTTTTCTTTTTTTTACTCTCTCTTCACATGGGACAGGTGATTTATTCCCAAGCCAAAGGTCCCAGGCTGAGTGATGTCCAATATCAACACCTTCTTTTTGAGCTTTTTCTTGAAGTGAAGATTGTAAATTCTCTAAAAATAAAGAATCCATTAATTCTAAATTTTCTGTTATATGTTTATGAAGTACTCTGTAAACGAGTTTCATTTCATCTAAATCAGCAGACATTAAAATATTATTTTCTTTTATTTTAAAAGACATAAGTTACTCCTTTTAAAATAAATTTTAAACTAATTTTGTTTTTTATAGAAGTGAATTATTTTACTATGTGTGAGCCGGAAACTCACTAAGTTGCCAGTAAAGTCTCCGGCTGTGGGGGGATTGATTTTAGTTTAAGCAAACTTGATTTAGATTTTTGAAATTATCTAAAACATAACCAGTTCCACGAACAACTGCAGTTAATGGATCTTTTACTCTATATATTGGTAGATCAGTTTCCTGATGGAGTCTTGTTCCTAATCCTTTGAGTAAAGAACCTCCACCTGCAAGAACAACTCCCCTTCTTCTTATATCCGTTGCAAGTTCAGGGCTTGTCTTCGATAATGCTTTTCTTATGGAATCTACTATTGCTTTTAATGGGGAACTTAGGGCTTCTCGAATGTTTGCATCATTCATAAGAACAGTTTTTGGTATACCAGTTGAAATATCACTTCCAGTTACTTCGCACTCAAGTTTTTTTGCAAGTGGTACAGCAGAACCAATGGATATTTTTACTTTCTCAGCTTCAAAAGGGCCTATTCTAAGACCATGTTCTCTCCTCATGTATTTTTGAATACATTCATCCATTGTATCACCTGCAATTCTGAGAGATTCTGAATACGCGATTGAATATTGAGTTATTACTGCTACTTCTGTTGTTCCTCCACCAATATCAATTATCATTGAACCGGATATATCATGAATGGGAAGTTTGCTTCCTATAGCTGCTGCCATAGGTTCTTCTATTAAATGTACTTTTCCAGCACCACATTGAACCGCAGAGTCTATAACAGCCTTCATTTCCACACTTGTTATACCGGCAGGTACACATACCATAATAGTAGGTTTTGTAAACTTTTTTTGAGGAATTGCTGATTTGATGAAGTGTTTAATCATAGCTTTTGTGATATCAAAATCTGCTATCACACCGTCTTTCATTGGTCTTATTGTTTTAATTTTTCCTGTTGTTCTCCCAAACATATCTTTTGCTCGTTGACCAACTGCGAGAACCGAATTACCGTTTTCAGCATTCAGAGCTACAAAGGAAGGTTCGTCTATGACTATACCTTTTTCTTTTGTATAAACTAATGTATTTGCTGTCCCAAGATCCATCGCTATCTTTTCACCTATTAATGAGTTAAATGCCCGGGTGAATTTACTCGAATTTAAAATCTTTTCTTGAAATGTTTTAATCAAGCTCTATCTCCGAATGTTCGTAAGATCTGATAGACGCAGACATAAGAGAATCCGGACTTTCTGCATCATGAGGGAAGGTTGCATCTCCGACGATTGCTTTAATTTCGATATCGTTCTCTCCAATTTTACAAGGAGAACTATTTATTATTTTAGTAATTCTATTAACAATTGTTTCTGCATATTCTTGCGAGGAGTTTTCCAGTAGAAGTAATAAACAATTATCATCTCCTTTAATCAATATATCTCCTGCTTTATTAAAAGTATTTAGAATAAACCAGAGATGTTCTGATATTTCTTCACTTGTATTTTCATTTATTCCTAAATCTGATTCCAAACGTATTTTTGCTGAAATGGTTAAAAGCGAAATCTGTCGACCTGCTTTTTTCCTTTCAGGCAGAATTTGTTGTAAATGTTTTATTAAGGAAAATTTATCTTCTTTCGAGTTGGTTTTAACTTCTTTATATAATGTTATATTTTTTTCTAATCGAATTTTTTTTATCATATCAGAAATAATTTCTCCGATAATTTCTGATCTTTTAACAAGAAAAGATTGAAATTGATTTCTCCTTTTTCCGGTAAAACCTAAAACGCCAAAAGTTTTTTCATGATCACAAAGAGGTACAGCTATAACAGAACGTGCATCCAGGGAAGGCTCATCTGGATTAAAAAGTGCCTGCTTTCCCTTCGCACCTCTTATATCAGTTAATCTTAGTGGTTCGTTTTTCTTCATGACATGACCACTAATACTTCGATATGGATGAATTTTTATTTTTCCTAAGAATAAT
>CAYWAX010000079.1:0-8785 GCA_964456425.1 uncultured Nitrospinaceae bacterium
TAAATCTCTTAAACATTGGCCCCTCCTAAACATTCATCGTTAATCAAACCATCAACTATATTCATTTTTCTATCCATACCATTTGATAATACACTATTATGCGTCACGATCAAAAACGTTTGGCGTGTTTTAGAATTTATTTCTTTTAGCAACTCATATATCTTGTTCGTATTTAAGGAATCTAGATTACCTGTTGGCTCATCAGCAAGAATAATCTGAGGATCATTTGCAAGAGCTCTCGCAATAGCTACTCTCTGCTGCTCTCCACCAGACAATTCAGAAGGCCTGTGATTAATTCTATTTTTTAAGTCCAAATCTAACAAAAGTCTCTCAGCATTTTCTTTAGCAATAGTTCTAGATTTCCCCCCAACTAGAATAGGAATCATCACATTCTCAAGTGCTGTAAATTCAGAAAATAAAAAATGAAATTGAAATACGAACCCAATCATTTCATTTCTAATCTTAGCCAAAATGAAATCTTTTTCATTTGAAATAGTCCTGCCATCAAGAGTTATTTCTCCAGAAGAAGGTTTCTCTAAAGTACCCAATAAGTGTAATAAAGTAGATTTTCCTGCACCTGATGGTCCTGTAATAGCAATCATCTCTCCTTCACTTACCTCAAAACTAATTCCTTTCAAAATCTCAACTTGAGATTTTCCCATTTCAAAACTTTTCTTTAGATTATTAACTTTTAAAATCATTTTACTATTCCATAATAAAGATTTTTACTTACAAACTGAAATTATTAAAAACTACTTATAAAATTAACTAAATCTCAATTCATCAATTGGATCTACACGTGAAGCGCGCCAAGCAGGATAAACAGTTGCAACCAGACTGACTATAATAGATAAAATTGAAATTATAGCTATTTCAAGAAACTGCATCTCAATCGGAAGCTTATCAATATGGTAAATACTAGCGGGTAAAATTTCAAATCCAAAAAATTTCTCTAGAAAAGATTCAACAAAATGTAAATTCCATCCCAACAAAAGGCCTAAAATCACACCTAGTAGAGTCCCAACAAAACCTATAATGATACCCTGAAGAAAAAATAAGCGAAGGATAAAACCTTTAGTAGCACCCATTGATTTTAAAATGGCAATATCTTTTCCTTTTTCCATGACTACCATAACAAGAGAACCTGCTATATTAAAAGCTGCAACGATAACGACTAACATAAGTAAAATTGTCATAGTTGTTTTTTCAGTCTTGAGAGCCGAAAATAAGTTTTGATTCATCGTTTGCCATGAACGGACTTGATATGAATCCCCTATTCTATTGTGTATTCCTTTTGAGATTTTTTCAGAAAGAAAAATGTCACTCACACGCACATGCAATCCAGAGACATAATTTCCCAATCCAAAAAAATCTTGAGCATCCTCTAGAGAGATAAACGAAACACCCGCATCATATTGATAAAATCCACTTTTAAAGATACCCGCAACTACAAAATTGTTAGCCCTAGGAATTAAACCCATAGGAGTTACTTTTCCTATGGGACTTATCATCCTGACTTTATCTCCCGGCTCAACAGTTAATTTAGAAGCTAATTCGCTTCCAAGAATTACTCCTTTTTTTTTCTGTTTTTTTAACTCTTTGATTTTGTTTAATGTGCTTAAAGGCATAAATTCAGAAAAATCTTTTTTACTAGCTATATTTATTCGTACTCCTTTAACAACTGCTCCCATCACTCTCCCTCTAGATGAAAACATAACTTGACCGTAAATAAATGGAGAAGAAGACAGCACACCCTCCTCAATATTCACTTTTTTTGAGAGTTCATTCCATTTTAAGATCCCTTCATTCCCAATACTTGAAACAACAATATGACTCTGCATTCCTAATATTTTTCTTCTCAGTTCTTTTTCAAATCCTGTCATAACTCTAATAATTATTATTAGGGGGAGAACACCGAGACCTATTCCAAAAATGGAGATTGTGGTAGTAACTGAAATAAAAGAAGAATTACGTTTCGATAATAAATGACGTATCCCTATGAATATTTCTGTAGAGAACACCATTTACCCTCTATTCTTTCTTAAAAGCGGGAAGAAAATTACATCTCTTATAGATGGAGAATCTGTGAGAAGCATAACAAGTCTATCTATACCTATTCCCTCTCCAGCAGTAGGGGGCAAACCATACTCCAAAGCAATAAGATAATCTAAATCTACCTCATGGTTAGTTGCTTCATCAGTTTCATCAGACTTTATCTGTTCTTCAAACCTGATTCTTTGCTCATCTGGATCATTCAACTCAGTATATGCATTTGCAATTTCACGACCAGCAACAAATAATTCAAAACGTTCTACAATGTCAGAGTCACTTTCAAGAGATTTTGACAAAGGAGAAAGTTCTTTTGGAAAATCATATATAAAAGTCGGTTGTATAAGCTTAGGAACTACTATCTCATCAAAGATAAATTCTAGAATTTCTATGTGACTCGCAGAGTCAAACTGTGAAGAACTACTCCCTTTGTTAATATTAATTGCATATTTTTTTGCTAACTCTAAATCAGAAAGAACTTCAGAAGGTGCAGACCCGATTTCTACTATAGACTCATGCCATTTATATCTTTTCCATCCTTTAGCAAAGGACAGTTCCAAATCGCCAAATCTAATTTCTGTTTTTCCTTTTAATTCCAAACATATCTCAGAAATCATTACTTCTGTCATTTCCATTAAATCATTATAGTCAGCATAAGCCTTATAAAATTCTATCATTGTAAATTCAGGATTATGCTGAGTAGAAATACCTTCATTACGAAAGTTTCTATTGATTTCATAGACACGATCCATACCACCAACAACTAAACGTTTTAAATAGAGTTCAGGAGCAACACGAAGATAAAGAGGCATTTCAAGAGTGTTATGAAAAGTTTTAAAAGGTCTTGCTGTTGCTCCTCCAGCAATCGAGTGCATCATTGGTGTTTCCACTTCTACGAATCCCTGAGAATCAAGAAAACCTCTCATCAACTTAATCAATTTTGTTCTTGTCTCAAAAACCTTCATAGATTCAGGATTCGCAATCAAATCCAAATATCTTTGTCTATACTTTGATTCAATATTTTGAAGTCCATGAAATTTTTCAGGAAGTGGACGTAAATTTTTAGTCAATAATTTACCTGAACGGACCCAGACAGAGAGTTCTCCAGTTTTAGTTTTAAAAATTCCACCCTCAATACCAGCAATATCACCAATATCTAAACCTTTCATCTTTTCAAAATATTCTTCTCCCAAATCTTTTTGTCTTACAAATAGTTGAATTTGACCTGTCCCATCTCTCAGATCCATAAAAATAACTTTGCCCTGTAATCTTTTTGCTAAAATACGTCCAGCAACGGTATAACTATTTTCTTTTTCTTCCTCTAATTCCTCCTTTGAAAAAGAAGAAAATTTTTCTGAAATTTCCCCTAATCGATGTGAAACGGGAAATCTATTTGCGTATGGATTCACGCCTTCTGAACGAATTTCTTGAAGTTTTTTCCTTCTTTGAGAAATCAACAGATTCTGTTCGTTTAATTCATCAGAAATATCATCATTATTTTGGGTATTACAGTCTTCAAAATCGTCAATCATAAACATATCACCTTCTATAAAATTAAGTATTAATTATCGATAAGAGTTTTCAAATAAGCATCTAAAAAAATGTCTATTTTACCATCGAGAACAGAATCTACATTTGAAAATTCAATATTTGTTCTATGATCCTTTACCATACGATATGGATGTAAAATATACGAACGTATCTGACTTCCAAATGCAATTGACTTTTTCGATGCATGAAGCACATCTTTCTTTTCCTGAAGCTTTTGTTTTTCAACATCATATAATTGAGCTCTCAACAGTTTCATTGCCGTTGCACGATTCTTATGTTGACTTCTCTCATTCTGACAAGAAACAACAATTCCAGAAGGTAAATGTGTAATCCTAACAGCAGAATCAGTCGTGTTGACATGCTGTCCACCTGCACCAGAACTTCGAAAAACATCGATCCTCAAGTCATTTTCAGACACATCTATAATAACATCATCATTTACCTCTGGACTGACATCAACAGATGCAAATGAAGTATGTCTCCTTGAATTAGAATCAAAAGGTGAAATTCTAACTAAACGATGTACACCAACTTCTGCTCGCAAATAACCATATGCGAATTCTCCTTCTATAATCAGAGTAACACTTTTAAAGCCAGATTCATCGCCAGGAAAAACTGATACTATAGAAACCAAGAAATCATTCTCCTCTGACCATCGAGTATACATTCTGGTCAACATACCAGCCCAGTCTTGACTTTCAACACCACCAGCTCCTGCATTTACAGAAAGTATGGCGTTTGAAAAATTATCAGGTGAATTCATTATAGAACGGAACTCTTGACGCTCAACTTCATTTTCAATTGAAAGGAGGTTCTGAGAAATCTCTGCAAGAATTTTTTCATCCTTAGTATCTTCTAATTCCATAATTTCTATCAGTTCTTTTTGATCTGATAGATTTGTCTCTGTCTTTTTCCATGAATCTAATATTCTTTGATGGGATGCTCGTTTTTTCAGAATACTCTGTGCTTTTTCAGAATCATTCCAAAAATTTGTTTGTCCAGAAATTTTATCTAACTTTAAACATTCAGATTGAATTCTTTGAAGGTCAAAGACGACCCCATAGATCATGAAGTTTGGATTCAAGGAAACCTATTTTTTTCAGCTGTTCTTCCATTTTTACTCCATAAGAAGACGAAAAAAGAAATAAACTATACTTATTCCTATTATACCTCAGAAAATCGAGAACCTATCAAGTTTAAAAAGAAGAAGAAACAAACACATAAAACAAAAAAATCACCATTTTTTGAATAGAATGTTTCGGAATTATTAGTCAATTTCAATTCTCCGTTCCAAATCCATTTTTCGAACAATTCACTTTTAACTAATATTTTACCATTTTTATCGATTACAGCACTTATTCCTGTATTTGCTACTCTTACTAATGGGACACCCATTTCTATTGCACGAAATATAGCCATCGACAAATGTTGTTCTGAGGCAGCAGTTTTTCCAAACCAAGCGTCGTTTGTCACATTCACTATAAAATCTACCCCTTTCATTTTTCTAACTACTCTGGGAAAAATGATCTCATAACAAATCAGAGTCGAAAACTTATTTTTCCCAATATTAAAAATAGTCTTTTTTTTACCTGTTTCAAATTGACCCACTACGAAAACAAGTTTATTTACAAAAAATAAAAAATCTTGAAAAGGTACATACTCACCAAATGGAACTAAATGTTCTTTGTCATACCTCGCAATTTTAACTCCGGATGGATTAAACAAAAAAACTGAATTATATAATTTCTTATTACTTATTTCGTGTGAGTGTCCTAAAGCACCTAATAACAAAAAAGTTTTTTGCGATACAGTTAATCTTCTTATCCATTCTATCCAAGTAGATTTCTCTCTTAAGACTAAAGGCAGCGATGCTTCAGGCCATATAATTAATTTATTTTCTCCAACTTCCATCTTGCTACTAATAGATTTAGTTTGCATTTCTAAGATTTTTTTTATGTGACCGATATATTTTGGAGACCATTTCATATCAGGTTTAATACTGGGTTGAATTATTCCAATACTTTGAATTTTTTGTTTTTCGGCAAAAGATTTTGAATTGATTTTAAAATATCCGTAACTAAAGACAATAGAAACAGCAGAAACTAAAAAAATCCCTTCCCAACGAAGTAAACTCTTTGGATTAACAAAAAAATTAAAGATAATAAAATTAATCAAAATCACAAAAAATGAGATGCCATATACACCCGTCAGATCTGCTATTTGAATTAAATAGTTCATCTCATATTGACTATATCCTATTAGAATCCATGGGAAACCAGTAAATAAGTGCGCTCTGATAAATTCCAAAGATACCCATATAGATGGAACACTGAGAAAAATTAATGACTTGAATTTATAAAGGAAACGTACGAAAAAAAATGCAAAAAAAGCAAAATAAACTGCCATGTAGAGCACAAGTAAAAAAGTTACAAAATAAGATAGGATAGGATGCATCCCACCATAAGAAATCATTGTATTTTTCACCCAGTTTACACTAAGACCATATGCAACAATCCCGGTTAAAAGACCTAGTCGAAAAGCCTGATGAGGACTCTTTCTATAGATAGAAAAAAAGAATGGGATTAAAAAACAAAATGATAACTGACTTAATTTAAAAGGAGGAAAAGAAAGATAAAACAAAACTCCAGAAAAGATCGATAGAATAATACTTCTTGAATTAGAAAGATACGCTTTAAATTTATACATATTACTTTACTATACTAGACGGTAAATTAGATTCTCCCAAATGATCACGAATCGCATTTACAAGTTCAGTATTGATTCCCTCAATTGCATACAGTTCTTCGTCAGTCGCTGAAGAAACTCCAGCGACTCCGCCAAATTCTTTTATAAGAGCTTTCCTTTTCTTTGGTCCTAAACCTTTTATATTAGTTAAACTATTTTCGAAATTTTTTCTCTTTCTCTCTTTACGGTGATAAGTAATAGCAAATCTGTGAACTTCATCCCTAATTCTTTGAATTAAATGTTTTTCTGGACTATCTTCATCGAATTTTATAGGTGTTTTCTCCTCAGGAATATAAATCACATCTCTATCTGCTTCATTTCCAGAACTTCTTCCTTTAGATATCGAACAAACACTTATCAAAGAATCTAAATTTAATTTCTTTAAAACTTCTAAAGCTGAATTAAGTTGACCTTTTCCTCCATCAATCAATAATAAATCTGGCATCGATTTATCTTCACTCTTTAATCTCTTCAAACGTCTATAAACAATTTCTTTAATCGATAAATAATCGTCTGGCTTTCTTATTGGATATCTTATTTTATACCTTCGATAATCTTCATGAAATGGTAAACCATTCTTAAAAGAAATACTTGCACCAACCAATGAATTTCCCTGTAAGTTTGAGATGTCAAAGGCTTCTATTCGTTCAGGATATTTTTCTAATTTTAACTTTAATTGAATTTCTCTTAATGTATTACTTAAGAGCAATTCTTCATTTTCTTTAGATTCTATTTCTTCCAAAGCATTTAGGCATGCCATTTTAAGCAATTTATACTTTGTACCTTTTTTAGGTATCTGAATCTTTACTTTTTTGCCCTTTTTAATAGAAAGCCATTTAGTAAGAACACATAAATCGTCTGGAGAATTAGATAATAGAATTTCCTCTGGGATAAGAGTTTGCATATTGTAATACTGCTTAACAAAACTTGAGATTAACTCTTTATTCGATATTTCATCTTTGACTTTAAATGAAATATTTCTGTCGCCAAGCAATCTCCCTCCTCTTACAAAGAAGATACGAAAAGACGCATGATTTGATTTCGTATCAAAACCGATTATGTCTTGATCACAATTTTTAGAATATAAAACTTTCTGATTTTGCAAAACGTATTCGATACTCTTCAAATTATCACGAATTCTTGCAGCATTCTCAAATCTCATTTCTTCAGAACATACTTCCATTTCTATACGTAACCTATTTATCAATTCTCGATCTTTGCCTTTCAGAAAATCAATTGTATTCTTTACACAAATATCGTATTGGGTTTTTGTTTGTAATCCATCACAGGGACCAAAACAGCTTTTCATTTGAAAATAAATACATCTTTCCGAAGTTTTGTCCTCTATTCCACCAGTACATGATCTTATGTAGAAAGTTTTTTGCAAAAATTTGACTGTTCTTCTCAAATTACTTGTGGATGGAAATGGCCCAAAATAAAGATTATTATCATCTAATACTCTTCTTACAATCATTAAACGAGGAAATTCTTCAGATGTAGTGAGTTTAAGATAAGGAAAACTTTTCCCATCTCTTAATTGAATATTATATGAGGGTTTATACTCTTTTATAAAATTATTCTCTAGAACTAACGCCTCTACTTCATCAAAAGTTACTATATACGAAATTTCTGCAATATCTTTTATCATTTTTGAAATCCAGGGACTTCTTCCATGATGATTTGAAAAATAACTTTTAACCCTAGACCTTAGTTTTGAGGCTTTTCCGACATATAAGACTTTACTTCCTGAATCTCTAAAAATATAAATCCCCGGTTTTAGAGGTAATAGTTTAAATGTTTCTCGATTCGAAGTAGAGCGAAGTGCAAACTTTCTTTCTTTAAAATTCAAAGTATTCATGGAATCAACCCTTAATTCCTAGTTGTTTTTTTTCAAAAGCAAAAATTTTATCTCTTAAAAGAGCAGCATGTTCAAAATCTAATTTTTTAGCTGCCTCCCTCATTTCTAATTTTAATTTTTTCAAATCAAGTTTTTCCTCTTCGGTAAAATATTCCATATCTTTTACCGATTCTATCGTATTCAGATTTTCTCTCACCTTAGTCGTATCTCCACTACTCAATAAAGGATTCAATCTTTTTTGTATTGATTTAGGAGTTATCCCTTCTTTCTTATTATATTCAGATTGTATCTCTCTTCGTCTATCCATTTCTTTGATTGCATTACTCATACTTCTTGTTATTTTATCAGCATACATAATAACTTTTCCATACAGATGTCTAGCTGCTCTTCCCGAAGTCTGTATTAGAGCAGTTTCTGATCTAAGGAAACCTTCTTTGTCAGCATCAAAAATTGCTACTAACGCTACTTCCGGAAGATCAAGTCCTTCTCGAAGTAAATTAATTCCAATTAAAACATCAAACTCTCCGGCTCTAAAATCTCTAAGAATACTTACTCTCTCAACTGCGTCTATATCACTATGCA
>CAYWAX010000080.1:0-1365 GCA_964456425.1 uncultured Nitrospinaceae bacterium
GGATTACATTAGAGAAGACAATAATGTAACACGTGGTAGAGGCTTTGATACTTCGGGTCCACTTGGACCGCATCTTGAGACAGAGCTTGATACATCTAATCTAGCTCTTACAAGTAGAGTTAATGGAGAGGTTGTGCAAGAAGGAAATACAGATATGATGATTTTTAATCCTCTAGAGGTTGTGCAACACGTCACTTCATTTATTACTCTACAACCTGGTGATGTGGTATGGACTGGAACGCCACAGGGAAGATCCCCAGTAAAAATAGGAGATAAGATGGAAGTTGACGTAGAGGGTATTGGAATTTTAGAAAATGAAGTTTTGCCATACTAAAAAATAAATCTGTTTAATAGGTAAAATGTATCCTTTTTTTTCTTTTTAGGAGGAAAATATGGCTCGTTTAGAAGTAATTAGTACAGAAACAATGACTGAAGAACAAAGAGAGGTTTATGCAAAAACTAGACCTGGTCAAACTGGAACGGTCCATGGCCCTGCAGGTCCATGGCAACGAAGTCCGCAGATGTATGAGCGTCTTGGATGGATGATTCCATTCATGAGAGATGATAGTGAAATACCTGGAAAAACGAGAGAATTTGCTATCCTACTTACCGTAATTTTATGGAATTCGATGTATCCATTTAAAAGACATCATGCAGCCGCTATTAAGAATGGTGTTGAGCAAGATCTAATAGATGCATTGGAAAGGGGTGAGAGACCACAATTTAAGGATACTAACGACGAAACTATTTATGATTTTTGTATTGAATTACGAGAAAACAAATTTGTTTCGAATGAAACATATAATAAAGCTTTGGATTTTTTAGGTGAAAAAGGTCTTGTAGAATTTGTGGGTTTGATTGGGTTGTATACTTCAATTGCATTTACCGTAAATGTATTTGAAGTTCCAGTGATTGATTGAATTTTTAGGGAAGAAACCTATTTTGGGAATCACTAAATTTAATTTTATCGGTAAAAAAATAGTTGTTACAGGTGGAACACGTGGAATTGGTGAAGGAATTGTTACAGCTTTTTTGCAAGCAGGTGCTGAGGTGTTTTTTTTAGGTCTTAATACGTCAAGGGGTGAAATTCTTGAGTCTCGACTTCGGTCTGATAATTTAAAAGTTTCTTTTTTCCAATGTGATGTCACGAATGAAGATCAGGTGATGGAAGTTTTTAAGAAGATAGTTAATCAGGCAGGTTGTGTTGATATTTTGATTAATAATGCGGGTGGATGGGAAAATCAGCAGTCTGTATTAAACACTTCTTTAAAAGAATGGGAAAAGATTATCTCTAGGAACTTAAGGAGTGTTTTTTTATGTTCAAAACAAATCAAAGCTCTTAAGGACTCACACATCTCCAGTTCA
>CAYWAX010000080.1:1375-8759 GCA_964456425.1 uncultured Nitrospinaceae bacterium
ATTCCTATTTTCCAATCACAAAGAAGTGGAAGAATTGTTAATATAAGTTCAATAGGTAGTCTCACAATTGAAAAATCTGCGTCTTCCCCCCCATATATTGCTGCAAAAGCAGGTGTAAATGCTCTTGGACGTGTGCTAGCTGCCGAATTAGCAGAATATAATGTTACAGTTAATACTTTGGCACCGTCGACGACAGAAACAGAAAGACTTGTTGAGGTTAGAAGTAAAGAGCAAAGAGAACATATGGCTGAAAGAACTTTTTTTGGGCGTCTCTCTAAAGTAGAAGAAATAGCTAACTGGGTTCTGTTTCTTTCTGCCCCAGAATCCTCTTATTTGACAGGACAAACTATTAGTGTAAATGGTGGAAGATTAATGATTTGATCTTATCAGAAAAAAAGCCTCTTTCTGATAAAAAAGAAAGAGGCTTTTTTGATTTATTTAAGTCCTAAAATCTTTGCTGGATTTTTCTTAATCATAGTGTCAATATCTTTTTTAGAAATCCCACAAAAATTCATCATATTAGCAAAAACTTCCATTCCAATTGCAGGAGGTGGACTAGTATGATTTCCTCCGTCCGTAATTAAAGTACAGTGTTGAGGCCCTACTGCTTTGATCATTGCTGCAGCTTCCCTAGGATGTTTTCCAGCAAAAAGTGGGTTGCAGGCATTGTATGAAATATTATGTAAAGCCCCCTGTGCAGCTATCTTTTTTACCCAATCATGAGTAAATGCAGCATTTCCGTTAGGATGTTCAACCATTAATTTAGCTTTTTTACTTTTTCTTTTTGCTGCTTTAAATAAATTAAATGTTTCTTCTGGTGAGAGATGACCATTTGAAAGAATTAAATCATATTTAATGACAGCTTCTATAATTTTATGCAGGTCATCGGTTAATTGTTTAGTGCCAGGGTTATAAATACTTATCGGTTCTACTTCTTGTCCAAACTTGAAATGAGTAAATAGATGTCCTTGTTTGGGTTTGCTGTGTTGGTGAAGAGAATCCATTGTCGGCATTTGTATAACTTTAACTCCTTCTCCAACCGACATCATTACACAGCGGTAGTTAATTCCACCTTGTGGATGATTACATGCATGCAAACTAAAACAATCAATATCTGGGACTGCTCTATTCGTTAGAATGGCCTTGTGCGTAGTTGGTCTGAAATGATCTTTGAAGACGATTGCTCTCATGCCCATTTCAACAGCAACTCTAGCAATATCTATAGTGTCACCCCAGCGTTCTACGCAATCTGGTCCAGAGTGTATATGAAGGTCACATGATCCAGTAATATCCACGTTCTTTTTTTCGAGATATATATTCGTCCATTTTTTTTCCATGTTTCTCCTCCTTTTTTGTGATATTTTTAAAAAGAATTCCTTGAAAGTTGAAAAATGAACATATTAAGTTGAACTTCTTATGTTCGTAGCATTTCACTTTTTTGGATTTATATGTATTATTTGTATGACCTAATGCATTATACAATAAAAAAACTGATTTACAACCCAAATGGAATCCTTATGTGTTCGTGGTGCCATAGGGAAGGAATTGGTTCTTCTGTTTATATTCCATTTTTGGGAGTCTATTTTGGATTTAGAAGGAAAAATTGCATTTATTTCTGGAGCTGCTCAAGGAATTGGTTTGATATCAGCTCAAAAATTTATTTCTGAAGGTGCGAAGGTGATAGCAGTTGACCAACAGAAAGAAAAATTGGATCTGTTGTCTTCACAAGGAAAGGGATCGATTTTTTCCATTCAAGCTGATCTTGGTAATGAAAAAGAAATAGAGGATTCATTTAAGTCTGGATGTGAGTATTTTGGAGGACTAGATATTTTATTGAATTGTGCAGTACTTCGTTCAAATATGCCTCTTAAAGATTTAGATGAAAAATCTATTGGGCCTGCGTTGGATGTTGGAATAAAAGGGAATATTTTGTGTAGTAAATTTTCAAGTGAATATATGAAAAAAAGAGGTGGGGGAGTAATAGTGAATATGTCTAGTTTCTACGCACGAACTCCTGCGAAAGAAAGAATAGTTTATGTAGCTGTTAAAAGTGCAACGGAGGGATTAACAAGGGCGCTGGCAGTAGAACTCGCTGAATATAATATTCGGGTTAATGCGATTGCTCCAGGGCCTATTCTTACAGACAGAAGAGTTGAACTTGGACATGGGAAAGATGGGAAAATGGACAAAAGGTATGAGAATTTGTTGATGAAACGTTTTGGAAATGTGGAAGAAATTATTGAAGTCATTCTTTTTTTAGTTACTGACAAGTCCTCATATATCACGGGTCAGACTATAGTGGTTGATGGAGGTATCACGATAGCATAGTTTTTTAAATGGAGGTGAATTTTGAATTTGTCCAACAAAGTATCTTTAGTAACAGGTGGAAATCGTGGAATAGGAAAATTTATATCTCTTTCTCTTGCAGAGGAAGGTTCTTCGGTTGCCGTTCATTATAATCAGGATAAAGAAGGAGCAGAATCTGTAGTTAAAGAGATTAAGGAAAAAGGAGGAAATGCAGAGGTCTTCCAAGCAGATGTTAGCCAAAGAGAAAGTGTAGAAAAAATGGTTGAAAATTGTAGTAAGTCTTTAGGACAGATCGATGTGCTTGTGAATAATGCTAGGCAGTTGGTAAAGGGAAGAGAATTTATGGAATTAGATTGGGATAAAGATTATCAGCCACATATAGATGTCATGTTAAAAGGTACTTTTAATTGTTGTCAGGTTGTTATGCCGTCTATGATCGATAGAAAGAATGGGCGCATAATTAATATGCTTAGTACTGTTATTGCTGAATCAAGACCAAGAACTAACTCTTATGGAAGTATTAAATCTGCTTTGTTCTTTTTCTCAAAAAATCTCGCAACAGAGATGGGTCCACATGGAATAACAGTAAATATGGTTTCCCCTGGTTTGATTGCTACTGAAAGACAAATTCTTCATTCGTCAGGTTACCAGCAAGATTATATCAATGAAACTCCTATGGGAAGGCTCGGAATTCCTTCTGATATTACGGGAACTATTAATTTCCTTGCTAGCGAAAATTCTTCTTTCGTAACTGGTGCGAATATTCCAGTTTCTGGTGGGAAGACAATTTTTTAGATAATTTCAATTTTGTTTTGGAGGAATAAAAGTGAATTTTACAGAAAAAGAGGGTGTTAGGAGACACAAGAAGCTAAGAGAAAATATGGCAGAAGCAAATATAGATGTTCTGGTAGTTTATGGAAATAATGGAAGGATGGGAATTTATTCCGGTAATCTTGCGTATGTAAGTAATTTCATTTCTTTTTCTGGTCAACAAGCGCTAGTTTTTCCACTAGAAGGAGACCCTGTACTTTTTGTTGGTGTAGAAAATCAACGTATTGAAGCGATTAGAAAAAGTTGGATTAAAGATACGCGTTGTGAAGCTATGACGTCAGTAACTATGCAAGTTTGCGATTATTTGAATGAAATAGGGGTAGAAGGTAAAAGAGTTGGAGTTTCCTCATTTTCAATTATGCCTGTTTCTTGGTATGAACAATTTCAGCAGAATCTTTCACCACAAGAATGGGTTGATGCAAGTGAGATGGTATGGAAAGAACGTTTAATTCAAAGTGATGAAGAAATAGTAATGTCAAAACATTCCGCTAAGCTTGGGGATGCAGCATGGAATCGTATCAGAGAATGTGCAGCAGAAGGTATATCCGAATTAGAGATTCGTGCCGAAATGGACGCAGTCATGTTGCCTGGAGCAGGTACTGAAAATTTCAATATGATGGGTCTTGGAAGTATGGCGAATGGGGGAGAAGCTCCATGGGGTTACGTTATTCCTCAAACTGACAGAAAGATGAAAGAAGGAGATGCAGTACTCTTAGAGATTTCTCCGAGAGTAAACGGTTATTGGAACCAGTTAGTAAGAGTTTTATGTCTTGGTCAGCCTGAGAGCTGGTTAACTGAAGCTTATGATCTAGTCCGTCGCGCTAGAGATGCAACTTTGGAAGTACTCGGTCCTGATAAACCAATGATTGGTTTGGTGGATGCTATGAATAAAGTATTTGCTGACAGTGGACGTGAAGTGTGGCCTTACGGATTAGTCCATTTGACAGGGCTCGATTTGACTGATTATATGATTACACCGAAATCAACAGGAACATTAAAGCCGAATCAAATAGTAACTGTTCACCCTATGTATCAGCTAAGTCCTAACAGACAAATTTTCTGGGGTGAAAGTTATGTGATTACAGAAGATGGGTTTGAACCTATTAATATTAGTTCTGATAAATTAGAAGTTAAATAATCTTTGGATAAGTTGCTAAATATTTCAATACTATGGGGGTCAATACAATGATTTATGAGATGAGGACGTATACATTACAACCGGGAATGGTACCAGAATTTCTTAACCGATTTGAAAAGTCTTTGGAAGATAGATTGAAAAAATCTAAATTAACTGCTTTTTTCTATACTGAATCGGGAGCAGGTGAGTTAAACCAAGTTATACATATTTGGGAATATGAAGATGCAGATCATAGGATGGAAATCCGTAATTCTTTAAATGATATGCCTAATTGGCCTCCACCTGTGAGAGATCTCGTAGTTAAACAAGAGAGTAGATTGATGTCTCCTGCTCCGTTTCCGGAGAAACCTCTTGAAGGTGAACTTGGAAATATTTATGAAATACGTACATATACATTTCAACCTGGGAAGATTCCTCTCGTAATAGAAAGATGGGATAAGATTATTCATGAAAGGATGAAGATATCCCCTCTAGCTGCGTGTTGGTTTACAGAATTTGGTCCATTAAATACTTGGACTCATGTATGGCCTTATAAGAGTTTTCAAGAACGTTTAGATGCAAGAAAAGCACAAGCACAACTAGATGGTTGGCCACCAGATACTAGAGAATTTATGTTGAGTCAAGAGAACCGTTTAGTAATACCTGCTCCATTTTCTCCGATGCGTTAAATTGTATTTGATTATTTTTCTTATGACATAGATTTAATAGTGGAGTTATTAAATGAAAATTCAGAGATTTGCTCAGTCTACTTTTGTATTTGAAAATAACGATGGAAAACGTCTTCTTATTGATCCAGGAACTTCTGGTTATGCTGGATGCAAAAATATGACAGATTATGGGAAAGTAGATTTGGTCGTAATTACTCATAGTCATCAAGATCATTTTGATATTGAAGGAACAAAGGAGTTAGTTGCTGCTCATAGTCCTAAAATCCTTACAAACCCTGAAATACATACAATTTTGCAAGCAGAAACAGTTAGTTCAAGAGTTGTGCATATAGGGGATTTTATAGAGGAAGAGGGTTTTTCACTGACATTAACAAAAACTGATCATAATCCTGGTGGAAACTGGATTGTGAATTTTGGTGTTGTTGTAGAATCTGATGAAAAAAGTGTATATCACCCAAGTGATACACGTTTAATTCAGCCTCAGCTATTACCTAAGGAAAAAGTTTCTGAACCCGATGTTCTTTTTGTTCCAATAAGTAACCGTGGTTTGGTAATGGGAATCGATGACGCATTATTTTTCACAAATGCCTTAGCTCCTAAAATCGTTGTGCCAATTCATTATGAAAGTGCTCATGATATTGGAAGAGTTCTTCCTGAGCACTTTGTAGATCGTTTGAATATTTTAAAAGAGCATTTAACTGCTCTTAATGATGTCGAAGTAAAGATCATGAATTATGGAGAAGAGTTGGTCTTATAGAGCTTTTCTTATTTTATAATCTAATTTTATTTCTCAAAAATTTTCACACCTTCTCATTCAGAGGAGGTGTGTTGACTTCTTTCTATTCAAAGTCTAAAGTATTGTTTATATAACCTAGAAATAATTCATTGCAAGTACAACCAGCCGTATGTAGTGCTTGTTTGAAATTTATATTCAGTTTCTGAAGCTATTAATTCTGTTTTTAAAATAGAGGAGGTAGGTATGAAACGTTTTTGGTTATTCACGTTTATCTTAATGTTTACTCTGATTTACTCAACACATGCAACTTCAGCTCCAAAAGGAAAGGCTATTTTCGGGTTCGCTGGCAGTGTGAAAACATTTGATCCACACAGAATTACTGGCTTTTCTAATAGTAGTCATTATCCTATGGTTTTTGATAATTTAATTTTTAGAACCAAGGACGGAAGACTTGTTCCTAAACTTGCGAAATCATATCGACAAATAAATTCAACTTTATGGGAGTTTAAACTACAAAAAGGAGTTAAATTCTCTAACGGTGAGGATATGGATGCGCATGCAGTTAAATTTAGTTTAGAACGTATAGTAAATCCTAAATTGAAAAGTAGACAAATAAGTTATTTTAGAAATATTAAAAAAGTAGAAGTAGTAGATAAATATACTGCTAGAGTCCATCTTAATAAGAGAGATATGTTTTTTCTTCCACCGTTAAGTCAGTATGGACAGATTGTTCCGCCAAAATACTATTCTAGTAAAAGTAAAAAACATCTTGCAAGAAATCCAGTAGGAAGTGGTCCTTACATACTTAAAAAATGGAAAGGTAAATATCAATTTCATTATGAAGCCGTTTCTAATTATTGGGATAGAAGATATCTTCCACAAATTAAGACCGTAATTGTGAATATTATTCCTGAACCTACTACCCGTATGGCAGCTCTGGTAGCTGGAGATGTTGATTTTGCAGATTCTGTATCTCCTCAGTTAATCACAATGGCAAAAGCCAACCCACAAGTTGAGGTTGTTGCTGTACCCTCATCTAGAACTTGTTATTTGTATCCGATAATTAAAAAGGGTTCTCCTTGGGCAAACGTTAAAGTTCGACAGGCAGTAAATTATGCTTTAGATAAAGATGCTTTAGTAAATACGGTTTTAGAAGGGTATGGAAGAGTGATCCCAACGAATGTGGGACCAGATAGCTATGGTTTTAATCCAGCACTAAAACCTTATCCCTACAATCCTGCTAAAGCAAAAAAACTTCTTTCTGAAGCTGGTTATGGAAAGGGTATATCTACAGAAATATGGATGCCATTAGGAAGGTATTTAAAGGGGAAAGCAGTAGCGGAAGCTATGGTAAATATGCTTTCAAAAGTTGGAATTAAAGCTAAGTTGAAAGTTGCAGAATGGGGCGTTGTTAAAAAAAGAATGAAAGCACGCTGGAAACCAAAAGTAAAATCTTTCCTTAGAATGGGATGCAGAATGGATTCAAATTTACATTCTGAACATATGTATGCAGGAACGATACATAGTCGTTCCACATGGGGTGGATTTAGAGAAAAATGGATGGATAATCTAATAGATGATGCTAGGGCAACAGTAGACGATGCAAAACGTTTAAAAAAATACCAGGAAGTGAATAAAGTGATTCACGAGAAAGCTATAATGGGATTCTTGTATCAGCAACATCAGGTAGTCGCTAAGAACAAA
>CAYWAX010000081.1:0-8748 GCA_964456425.1 uncultured Nitrospinaceae bacterium
GGAGATGACAGTGGAAGATCACCCTGCAAATTTGGAACATCTTGATTTTGAATGGGTTGCTTTTTCTTACTCGACTTTTTTAAAGAGTAATGTTGCATTTGTCCCACCGAATCCAAAGGAATTTGTGAGTGCAATATTTACATTTGCCTTTCTGGGCGAGTTAGCAACATAGTCAAGGTCACATTCAGCATCAGGATTTTCATAATTAATAGTAGGTGGAATACAATTTTTTGCTATAGTTAGGACAGTATAAACTGACTCCACTCCACCTGCAGCCCCAAGCAAATGACCTGTCATAGACTTAGTCGAACTAACAGCTAATTGATTCGCATGTTCTCCAAAAGTATTCTTTAGTGCAACAGTTTCAAGTCTATCTCCAGTAGGGGTAGAAGTCCCATGAGCATTTATATAATCAACATCGTCAGGAGACAAACTAGCATCATCTAGTGCCATCTTCATACATCTTGAAGCACCGTAACCATCGGGATCTGGGGATGTAATATGATAAGCATCCGAAGTCAGACCATATCCAACAAGTTCAGCGTAAATATTGGCTCCTCTTTCTAATGCGTGATTATAATTTTCGAGAATAAGAATTCCAGAGCCTTCTCCCATAACAAAACCATCACGTTCAGAATCAAAAGGTCTACTAGCTAATTCCGGTTCATCATTTCTACAACTAAGAGCCTTCATCGCACAAAAACCACCCATTCCAAGCTCGGTTATACATGACTCACTTCCTCCAGTAACCATAACATCAGCTATTCCTCTCTGGATGCATTTCATGGAATCTCCTATAGCATGATTCCCAGAGGCACAGGCAGTAACAGTACAACTATTAGGTCCTTTCAATCCCCAACGAATCGAAACCTGTCCAGCAGCTAGATTCGCTAATAATGTAGGAATAAAGAAAGGACTCAATCTACCAGGACCTTTCTCCTGTATTAATTCTTTATTCGCCTCAATCGAAGGAAGACCTCCTAAACCTACACCAATAATTGCACCCCATTTTTCAGATTCTTTATTTTCTGTATTAAGTTCTGAATCTTCGAATGCCATAGCAGTAGCAGCAATTACGTACTGAATAAAAGTATCCATCTTTCTTGCTTCTTTTTTACTTATGTATTTTTCTGAATCAAAATCTTTAACTTCACCACAAATTTTTGTAGGAAGACGACTTGAATCAAATCTTGTTATTGGACCAATTCCAGATTTACCCTCCATCAATGCATTCCAATTCTCATCTATCGAAACGCCCAACGGAGTCACCAATCCAAGACCGGTTACAACAACTCTAGGTATATTATCAGACAATTTGGCAACCTTACTTTAAAATTTTATTTATTAAAGAATACTATTTCTTTGAAACTATGTAATCTATTGCACTCTGAACGGTTGTAATTTTTTCTGCATCTTCATCTGGTATTTCAAGATCAAATTTTTCTTCAAAAGCCATAACTAATTCAACTGTATCAAGCGAATCTGCATTCAAATCATCGATGAATTTCGCTTCTGAAACCACCTTCTCTCTATCTGCCTCTAGTTGCTCAACAATAATATCTTTTACTTGCTCTTCAATACTATCTTGCACTTTAAATCCTCCAAGAATCAAATTTAATATAGGAGTGAAAATTGATAAAATCACAGGCGGAATAACAGTCTAAAACAATTTAAAGGAAAAATATAGAAGAAATCTTTAATTATTCAAGAGCTTCTATTCCCGATAGTGTACTCTCCAAACTTTCTTTATCTTCAACATTAAAAACAGGTAGTCCTTTCAAAATTCTTTTATTTAACCCAGACAAAACTTTTCCCGGACCTACTTCAATAGCAGCAGAAATATTTTGATTTGCCAATTCGCTAACAGAGCTTTCCCATCTAACTGAAACACGCATTTGTCTCTTCAAGAGTTCTTTTACTTCCAAAGCTTCACTGACAAGTTTTCCTGTAACATTTGCACAAATAGGTATCTTTGAAGAGCTAAACTTTGTTTTTTCCAATACTTCAGACATTTTTTCAGAAGCTTCAACAAGTAATGAACAATGGAAAGGGGCTCCAACAGGAAGCATAACAGCTTTTTTAAAACCCGCTTCTCTTGCAACTGAATTAGCCTGCTCTATCGCTTTTCTGTCGCCAGAAAGAACATATTGACCAGGAGCATTATAATTAGCAACTTCTAATATCCCATGGATATCATTACACAATTGTTCAGCTTTCTCTAACTCTCCACCTAGCAAAGCTAACATTGCACCACCACCAGGAGGCACTACTTCATGCATTAAACGACCTCTTTCTTTAACCAACAGAAGAGCAGTTGAAAAATCAAAAACTCCACCCGCAATTAAAGAAGTATATTCTCCAAGACTATGACCTAGAGCAAAATCTGGGACAATTCCTTCATTTTGCAAAAGTCTCATTCCTATAAAGCTATGAACCAAAATTGCAGGTTGAGTATTATTAGTTTTGGTAAGATTTTCTGATGGGCCTTCAAAACTTAATTTAGCAATATCGAAACCAAGTATCTCTTTAGCCTCATCATAAATCTTTCTTGCTATCTCAAAATTCTCGTAAAAAGAGCTTCCCATTCCAACATACTGGGAACCTTGGCCAGGAAATAAAAAAGCTATTTTTCTTAATTTCTTATTTTCAGAAGAATTCTTTTCTGTAATCATAAATTCATTTCTCAGTTAATCAACTTTAAGTCTACCATTTCACTAAAGATGCACCCCACGTTAAACCACCTCCAAATGCCGCTAATAGAATATTGTCACCTTTTTTTATGTTTTTACTTCTTACTTCTTCATCTAAAGCAACAGGGATAGTAGCTGCAGACATATTGGCGTATTTCTTAATAGTTACAACAACTTGATCCATTGGCAAATTTAATCTCTTTGCAATCGCTTCAATAATCCTTATATTAGCCTGGTGTGGAATAAAAAGATCAAGATCGCTTAAAGACATACCATTTTTTTCCAAAATTTCCATAGAAACATCAGAAAAGTTTTTAACAGCAGTTTTAAAAACACCTTTCCCATTCATTTTCAAAAGATGTGCATTGGATTTAACATCTTCTTCTGAAATTGGAGTAAGTTTAGAACCCCCTCCGACGATAAGGATTAATTCCCCTTCACGACCATCACTATAAGTAATTGAATCTATAATTCCCGAATCGTCGTCAGATTGTCCAACTACAACGGCACCTGCTCCATCTCCCCATAAAATACAATTTCCTCGATCGGTCCAGTCTGCAACTCTTGTCATTATATCGCCGCCGACCAATAATACTTTTTTTGCTAACCCTGATCTTATATATGCGTCAGAACACTGCAAACCATAAACAAATCCAGAACAAGCAGCATTTAAATCAAAAGCGGGACAATTTCCAATATCTAGATTAGCCTGCAACCAACATGCAGCAGATGGACACATTGAATCGGGAGTTATAGTAGAAAAAATTACAAGATCGATTTCACTTGCGTTTATGCCTGCAGCTTTTATAGCGTTTTCCGCAGCAGGGAGAGATAACTCAGATACCCCTACTCCTTTTGGAGCAACTCTTCTTTCAGAAATACCTGTACGTTCAAGTATCCACTTATCAGTGGTATCAACAATTTTCTCAATTTGTTTATTCGTTAAAATTTCTTCTGGAACATAAGAACCTGTTCCAAGTATTTTTGATCTCAAAATATATTGCCAATCTGGGGGGCTAAGTTAAAAAATGAGAGGGCGTAATTTATTAAAAATCATTGCTCATGCTTTTTGTCTGACTCATCTCCAGAAAAAATCCCACCCTTAATTTGGTTCCAAAGACGCCAGCCTACATCAGTGGTGCTAGAACCATAAATACTAGCATATTTAGATATATTATTTTGCAATTTTGAATTCAAGTCTTTTTTTACAAGTTCATTAGTTGTTCTTATAGCATTTTTAATAGTCTTAGCATCGCTTCTACCATGACCTATAGTACATATACCATTAAGTCCAAGCAATGGAGCTGCGCCATATTCAGAATAATCTGTTCTTTTTCGCATAGCATTAATGCCCTCACGAAGAAAAAGATATCCTATTTTCCCCCTTATAGAACCTGTAAATTCGTTTCTTAAAAGAGTAGAAATCATACTACTAACACTTTCACTAACTTTCAATGCAACATTTCCCGAAAAACCATCAGAAACAACGACATCTGAAGTTCCTTGATAAATAGAACTTCCTTCAATATTACCAATAAAATTCAAATCCGATTTTGCAAAGAACTCATGAGAGTTAATTAAAGACTCTGTTCCTTTAGAATCTTCACTTCCAACATTAAGCAATCCTACAGTTGGATTTATTTTTCCAAATAGAACTTCAGAATAAATCGAACCCATTATACCAAACTGAAAAATATGCTGTGCCCTTGGATTTAGATTAGCTCCAACATCAACCATCACCGAAAATCCTTTCAATGTTGGGACTACTGCAGCTATTGCCGGGCGTTGAACATCTCTCATCTTTTTTAGAACAAAAAGCGCGGCTGCAAAAGTTCCTCCTGTATCACCAGCAGTAAATGTAGCAGATGCTTCTGATTTTTTTACTAATTCTAATGCGACTCTTATAGATGAATCTTGTTTTGTTCTTGCCGACTTTGTTGGAGATTCACCCATTTGGACGACCTGTTTTGCTTCGCGAATATCAAAATCAAAATCAGTAATTCCAAGTCGATTTATTTCGCTTTGTATTTTATCAGGCATCCCAACTAATATAGTTTCTATATTGAATTCTTTTAGGGCAAGGTAAGCCCCTTCTACAACTTCTCTAGGAGCACTGTCACCACCCATCGCGTCAACGGCAATTTTCATATCAACCTACATTTATATTTGTTAGACACTAGAGACATCTAAAATCTTTTTCCCATTATAAAATCCACAAACGGTACAAACCCTATGGGGAAGAACAGAAGCATTACAATTTGCACAAATAGATACAGCCGGTAGATTAACCTTGTAATGTGTTCTTCTTTTACGACCTCTCGTCTGAGAATGCCTTCGTTTTGGTAACGCCATTTTATCAAATCTCCTAACTTACATAACAAAAAATTAATATACAAAAAGCTTAAAATATCATTTTTTTAATTTAAAATCTTTTAGCACAGACCATCTATTATCAATTTCAAGAGAATCTTCATTCTCATCAGAACAAGATAAAGTCGAATTTATATTTTTACAACCTACTCTGCAACGAGGTTGAATCGGAATAGAGAGCAATAAATGATCTCTAATAGATGGAAACAAATCAATTCCATCAGAAGTTATATTTGAAACTTCTAAATCTCTAGAAACAAGTTCAAACTCATCCTCCTTTATATTTTTACACTGTAATGGAGGAAGGAAAAAAACACGAAAATTTTCATCTAAATTAAGTTTAAAAACTTCAAGACAGACCGAACACGAAAGATGACAGAAGCCACTAACTTTAGCCTCAAAAATATATTCGGATTTATTTATTCTTCTAATCTTTCCTAGAAGTTTAATATCTATAAATTTTAGAGCAGGATCATCTTTAATGGATACCATTGAGACATCCAATTCCGAATCAATTGTAAGTCCTTCTTCTTTTATATCAGTTGTCGAAATAACGAATTCTGAACGATTTTTCAAATGAAACCTCGAAAACACGTGAAATTTAACAATCAAATGTATTGACGATGTTTTAGTGTGTCAAGCAAGAAAAAGTGGTAAAAACAACATGTCTCTGAAAAACCTCTATTAAAAATTGCGTATCAAACAGATTTTTTAAATCGATCCTTCAATTTCGAGTATCCAATAGCAGTGTGACTAAAACGTTGAGTTTCTTCTTCCTTTAAATGTCGGACATATTTAGCAGGAACACCCATCCATAATGTATTTGCTTCTATAATTTTATATTCTGGCACAACGGATCCTGCTCCTATAACAGAGCCTTCACCAACCTCAACTCCATTAAGAACAGTCGCACCCATTGCAACAAGGGAACCATCCTTGACATCACAACCATGAACAATTGCATTATGTCCTATTGAAACATTATCACCTAAAATACATGAATGTTTATCTGTTTCTATATGCAGAATAGAACCATCTTGTATATTAGTATTTTTTCCAATCCTGATAGGCATATTGTCACCTCGAAGTACACAATTATACCAAACGCTACTGTTTTCACCGATTTCAACATCACCAATAATCACTGCTGTTTCCGCTAGCCAAGCAGTAGGATGAATTTTAGGGATTTTTCCTTCAAAAGGTATAATCATTACTTTTTGCCCTCCACTAGTATTTATTTTATATAGAATTAATCAAAAAGGATGAGGATCCTCAATTCCCAGTAAAGAACGTCTCACTAAATCCATAGCAAACATAGGAACACGAGATTGAACAAACTGCTCATTACCACCAAAGCTTGACTCAAAAAAGTTGCTCTTATTTTCACGATCATTTAGAACAATATGGGTTGGTCCTAGTGCAGGCACACGCCTGCTCATTTCAGGTTCAATGTTTTCAGGTGGATTAGGACCAAAAATTGCAAGTCCAAGATCCGAATCAGAATTCTCTCTAACTTTCCTTGCAAAGCTTTCTGCTAAAGTTGCATCTTCTATATTAGAGGGAATAGAGAAATCTAAGATTTTTCCGATCTCACCAGGACTAAATCCTACAACAGCTCTCTTAAGAAAATTCACTCTCTCAGGCCAAGCTCCTAGCCTTTGAATAACAGAACCTCCGGAATTTGTTTCAACAATTGATAGTGTTTTATTTTTTTCGACTAGTAATTTAGAAAGCACTTCATCAAGAGTAATTTCCCCAATTCCATAAATAGAATCACCTAAAATAGCATTGATTTCTTTTTCTATTTCATCCGTCATTTTTTCAGCTTCAGAAACAGAATTAGCTCTAGCAGTAATTCTAACGTCAACTTGTCCTGGGTGTGCTAAAACTCCTATACTTGGGTTGACTGAATTTCTAAATAGATCTCCAATCATCTGATCTACTCTGCTTTCTCCTAGTCCACACGTTTTTAATACACGTGTTCTGATAACTTCTCCTAGATCAAACTTCTCTTGTATAATTGGAATAGCTCTTTCTCCAATAATATAACGCATTTCATGAGGAACTCCTGGACTGACAAGAATAATCCCTTTTTCATCTTCACAATAAAAACAAGGTGCGGTACCTCTTGGATTTTCAATAGGAATTGCACCCTTGGGAATAAAGGCTTGCTTACGATTATTCTCCGTCATTTTAAATCCTCTACGAACAAAATAAGCACTAATGTAATCGAATAGATCTTGTCTAAATTCTAATTCCACACCCATTACTTTAGCCACAGCTTCTCGCGTTAAGTCATCTACTGTAGGACCAAGACCACCAGAAGTAATAACTACTTGACTCCTATCGTGAGATTGAGCAATCGTCGAAGCCATACGATCGAGATTATCCCCTATTATGGTTTTGTAATACATATTAACGCCAATCGATTTAAGTTGTTGTGCTATGAAAGCGCTATTTGTGTCAATTAAATCCCCAAGCAACATTTCAGTTCCTACAGCGACAATCTCACCACGTATTACCTGTCCCATTATTTTTCCTTTATCAGAACTTATATTTTATAAATCGAAGTTAATTTTCATATATAATTCAAATATTAATCAAGTCAATTACTTCCGTTACATCCTTGATCTCAAAATCTGGTATTACATTTTTTTTTGATGAAGCTTCTTTACCTTTATTCAACCAAACTGATCGCATTCCAACGCTCTTCGACCCAATTACATCCGCTTCAAATGTATCGCCAACAAAGAGAATTTCGGAAGGATCTAAATTTAGTTTTTTAGATAAATTCATGAAAATACTGCCTCTAGGTTTACGATAACCATCATCCTCTGAAATTATGCAAGCGTCAAGAAATGGAAGAATTCCTGTCTTTTCTATAATCGACATAGCTCCTTTGGAATAATCAAAATTACTCAACAAACCCAAAAGCAGGCCAGATTTTTTTATTTTCTCTAACATTACAAGACGGTTATTATCAAAAACAGTTGCACTTAATAAAGTTTCCATATGTGCCTCCATTGCAATTTTTGCAACTATTTCTCTTTCATCTTCAGTTAGATTGATAAAACGACTCGAAAGACGTCTAAATCTATCTATGGATCTAATCTCGCGATTTTCAACATCTTTTTCTCTTTCCTCCCATACCATCTTAGAAATTTCTTGCCAAATAACATGAAATGCAAAGAAAGTAGGCAAATTAAACCCCTCTTTATAAAGCCTGTCATATGCTACTTTTGAAGTTGTTCTCTCTATTTCCCCTTCAATTTCTACGACAGGCATTAGAGAGAAATCAAAATCAATTAACGTGTCAAATAAGTCAAAAGAAACACTTTTAATATTCAAATTAATCCTCGTTTTGAGAACTTCTTTTCTCAACTAATCAAATTGTGCATTTAAATCGATTTTTCTATAAGCACTTGCATAGTAAAGAAGAGGAGCTTTAACGTCTTCTTCAAAAAGTGCACGGGTTACCAAACCAATAAATATACTATGGTCACCTCCAGGCACCTCATTAAAAAGGCCACATTCTAACAAACCAATATTTCCCGCTAGAACCGGAGTTTTATTTTCGCCCATATCGTAATCTAATTCAGAAAACTGATCGTCAGCATCACGTCCTTTTCCAGCAAACCAGTCAGAGATATTCTTTTGCTCTTCTGATAGAAAGTTCACATTAAATTTT
>CAYWAX010000082.1:0-8699 GCA_964456425.1 uncultured Nitrospinaceae bacterium
AAATCAGAATCAAGAGTTCTCGAAAAGCCCTCTCCTAAAATTCTTGTTGATGAACTTGCTGATAGTTCTGTGAATCTTAAAATGCGATGTTGGGTTGCTAGTAGGGATTTCTGGGATGTTACTTTTGATTTGAGAAAAGAGTCAAAGTTAAAACTAGAGTCCAGCGGCTTTACAATACCATTTCCGCAAAGAGATGTTCATTTGTACTCTGAAAAGAATTCAACAGATTGAAATTTAAGATTGCTATTTAAAAGAGCGAATTAGTAACGTAAGGAAAGCAGCAAGCAAGACAAAAACTCCCAGCCAAAGAAGTTTTCCTTCACTTCCAAGATAATTAAACCAATCTTCTTTTTCTTGATCGCTCATTGTTTTTTCATTAGAAGTAGTGTTTGAAGTAATATCTTCAGTTTCTGAATTCTTCTTATCTTTCATCCTTGTCCTGGCTGTCCAATTAAGGAGAGCAAAATAAAGAAGAAATATTAATAAAAACGATACAGCAGTAAGTCTTGCTGCAACATGAGTCCCAAAAATCCAACTGCCAGCTGCTAGACCTATTAGGCCAATTAGAAAGAAAGGGGCACAACCTGTAAGCATTTCGTCTCCTAGGTAGTTCTATTATTAAGAATAACTCAGAATTTATTTTCGACCCCGTTAAGAAGCCGAACGATGTTTTCTTTATGCCTAAAAAAAATGAGAAAGGCAATGATTATTGAAAGTAAAATTAAATTTAAAGAATAGTTGAAACAATATCCAGAAATAGGAAAAGCAATAACTGCGGTTAGAGAACTTATAGAAACAATTCTTGTAGTTACCGTAATAATAATAAAGATGCCTAACGAAAGAAATGAAAGGTAGGGAGCAAGTGCAAAAAAAACTCCTAGGGAAGTTGCGACTCCTTTTCCTCCTTGAAATTTTACAAAAGGTGAAAAAATATGTCCGAGTATTGCCGCCAAACCGCAAAGTAATTCCGGTGTAAAAAAGAAATCGTATGGATCATGAATTTGACTTCCTAATAAAACGACAACGCTTCCTTTAACAATATCTGCTATTAACGTTAGTACAGCAATACTTTTGTTTCCGGAAGATCGTAAAACATTTGTAGCGCCTATATTGCCGCTGCCAACTTTTCTAGGATCTTTCAGTCCAAATAAACGAGTAAATACAATTCCAAAAGGAATAGAACCCAAAAGAAAAGCAACAGATACAAATAATAAGATAAGAATCATTGGAATATTTCCTTAGCAGCCTTTCTGAAGTATTCAATACCAGAAATAATAGCCAAAATCATAGCTAAAACTAAGAGATATTTTGCGAAAACAGGAAATAAATTCAAAATAAGTAAAGTAATAGATACTACCTCTAGACCCATTTTCCATTTGCCCATAGTTTGTGCAGGCATAATTGTTCCCTCGTTTATTGCAAAAGCTCTAAGTACTGTAACAAGAAACTCTCTTCCAATAATGATACCCGCAAGCCATGAATCTACTCTGCCGAGAGAAACTAAAGGTAGTAAAGCAGATATAATGAGTAATTTGTCTGCAATTGGATCTAAAATTGCTCCTAGTGGTGTTATTTGATTTCTTGTTCTTGCAAGATGTCCGTCAAGCCAATCAGTAAATGTAGCTAGAATGAAGAAAAAAGCAGCAAATTGATTAGAATTTCTTGAACCTTCTATCAAGAATAATACGACTAAAGGAATCAAGAGTATCCTAGAGCAAGTCAACGTGTTTGATAAATTCAAAAAAGTTATCCTAGATATAATTTTTGATTTTATTAAGTGTCATTAAATTTACTTTATTTGAAGATATTTAATAAATTAAATCCTTTTTTGTCCTTATTTTCTTTTGGCTTTCTTTCTTTCTTTTGTTTTTTTAGTTTTATTTCTTTCTTTTGTTCTTTTGGTTCTTTTTTGAAAAAATCGAGAAAGTTAAAACCTTTTTTTTCTTTTCTTAAAAGTGGTTCTTCTTCTTCTTTATTTTTTTCATTCTCTTTTAATAATGGAGAATTTTTGAAAAGATTAAAAAATCTGAATTTATTTTCGTCTCTATAAGTTTTCTTATTTCTAAATTCTACAGAAGTTCTTTTGATTGAATTTAAAAATCCAATAGCATCTCTTCTATATTTTGTTTGGGGAAATTCTTTGAACAAATACATAAATGTTTTCCATGCTTTTTCGTAACTTTGTTCCTTGAAATATGCATAACCTAAATAAAAAAGAGTTTTTTCTCTTATTGTTAGTGATTTAGGATAGTTAAGTATAATTTTATTAAATCTAGGTATACAAGAAACGTTATGGCCTTTTTCGAAATAGAAAAAAGCAATAGCAAACTCGTGTTTAGATAAAAATTCACGTATTTCTTTTATTTTTTGTAGAGATTTCTCTCTATATTTACTTTTTGGAAATCTTTTCAGTAATTCTTTGAAATTTTTCAATGCCATATTTGTATTTTCTTGATCTTGATTATGAAAATTTGTGACATTAAAATAAGACATGGCGAGAAGGTAATAGGCTCTATCAGTAAGTTTGCTTATAGGATAAAGTTGAACAAATTCTGTGAATTGAACTTGTGCTTCCAAGTATTCTCCATCTCTGTAATAAACTTCTGCAAGATTAAAAAGAGCTTCTCTTCGGTGTTTACTATTTGGATATTTTTTTAGAAGTAACTCGAAAGCTTTTTTTGCGTTCTCATATCTTTCCGAATTAAGATTAACTTGACCTATTGTTAATAATCTTCCTGGAGGTGCTCCTTCTTTTGGTTTAGTGAAGCAACCTTGTATTGAAATAACCAAAAACAAAAAGAAAGTAGTTGTAAATATATTTTTAAAATTGATAGACATAAGCCTGATTTCCATCGAATTAAATTAGTTAACTATATATAAGTATATTGAGATTTTATTACTTTGTAATCATCTAAGTTATAAAAGACTATTTTCTTATTATCATTACTTGTCCAGGGAAAATAACCTCTGAAAGTCGCATTTTATTTAGTTGTAGTAGAGTGTTTACTTTTATTCGATATTTTTTTGCAATTATAGAAATATTTTCACCTTTTCTAACTCTATGTTTTTTAACGTATATTTTTTCTCTTCTTACTTTCTTCTTATCCTTGCGCTTTCGTTTTTTTGAACTTTTGATAATTAAAACGTCTCCCGCAAAAATGAGATTTGCGCGGGATATGTCATTAGATTTTAATATACTATATGTAGTTGTTTTGTATTTCTTGGCAATTTCTGAAATAGTTTCTCCGCGTTTAACTAAGTGTGTTGTTTCTGACGAGTCTAAAAACTTTTTATTGATTCTTTTTGTTGTTTTCTTCAATTTAGGCAATTGAATATATTTTCCAACTTTCAATAGTTTAGGAGCAATATTTGGATTGAATTCCATTAAAGTAGACATTGGAATTTTTAATCTTAAAGCAATTGAACTGAAAGTATCTCCTGGTTGTATCCTATATTTTCCTGAGCGAATGTAAGTCCTTTTCGGAAGTTTACTTAGGCGTGAGACGAAGACTCTCGCTTTCCATTTTGGAAGTTGGATCGTATGACCCCTTCCAGGCGGAGTCTGCCATCTTCTTAATTGTGGATTATATTTTCTGATGTCTTTTACACTCATTTGGGATAGTTTTGAAACCAGTCTTAAATTTATTCCTCTTGGCAAACTAACTGCCTCTGTTGATAAAGGTAGTTGGTAATTTAAATCTACAAAACCGAAAACCTTGGGATATTTAGCCAAAATTAAGCCTGCAATATATTTTGAAACATATTGTTTAGTCTCATTAGGCACATATCTAGTCCTAATGATCTCCCAATACGTTTTTTTTCTTGTTTTATTAAGTATTCTTTGGATCCTATTTTCTCCAGCATTGTATGCAGCTAAGGCCAAGTGCCAATCTTGAAATTGTTCGTAAAGTTTTTTGAGATATTTTGCAGCAGCTTTTGTTGACTTTATTGGATCTCGTCTTTCATCTATATAATAATTTATTCTTAATCCAAATCTTCTCCCAGTTGCAGGCATAAATTGCCATGGACCAACTGCACCCGCTCTTGATCTAGCTCTCAAATTAAATCCGCTTTCAATAAGAACTAAATATGCTAAATCTTCAGGCATATTGTTTTCTTTTAAAATTTTTCTAAATAAAGGAATGTATCTGCCACTTCGTTCCATCCATAGTTTGAATCGATTTCTAAATCTTGGAGAAGTGAAAAATTTAATCCATCTGTCGACTCTCGAACTTCTATTTATTGGAATATCAAATCGGAACCCATTTACAGTAAGATTTTCAGGTAATTTAGTTTTGGGTGTTTCATCAATACTTTTTTCTGGTGTAGGTAAAATAATGTCATGAGGTGGACTAAATTCTAGGTTCTGCTTTTCAGTCAATTTGACTGGAGATTTCTTCTTAATGATTTCTTTTTTTAGTATTTTTTTTAACTGAGTTACTTTTGGAGGGGTTTTTACTATATTAGAAGCACAACTTGTCAAGAAAAGAGTAAAAGACATTAAGGCAAAAAATATTTTTATCATTTTTGCTTGTTCTCTTTCCACTTTAGTTGTTTATTAGACTTATCCACGATGTTCGCTTATTGAAATATTCTTGAATAGGTTCAATTGATTTTGAGCTTCTTCAATGGGAATAGGGTAGTCTCCATTGAAACATGCAATACAATATTCATCTTCATTTGGTCTGACACATTTCAAAAGACCCTCTATGGAAAGGTAACTTAATGTGTCTACTTCTAATATATTTTTTATCTCGTCAGGGTTTTTAGAGGAAGCTATCAATTCTTTTTTGCTAGGCATATCGATTCCGAAGAAACAAGGATTTGTAATCGGAGGAGAACTTATTCTCATATGCACTTCCTTAGCTCCTGCGTTTCGTATCATCTCAACTATTTTGTTGCTAGTAGTTCCTCTGACTATTGAATCATCAATAACTACTACTTTTTTTCCTTTTAGATAATTTTTGATTGGATTTAGTTTAATCTTAACTCCGAAATGTCTTATAGATTGTTGTGGTTCAATAAATGTCCTTCCAACGTAGTGATTTCTAACTAAACCCATTTCCAAGGGAATTCCTGACTCGTTCGAATACCCTAATGCAGCAGCCAATCCTGAATCTGGGACTGGGACAACTAAATCTGCATCAACCTTACTTTCTTTTGCTAATTCAGCACCAAGTTGTTTTCTGATTGTGTATGCATTGTGTCCAAATAAAAAACTATCTGGTCTTGCAAAATATATGAATTCAAAAATACACTGCGTGATTTTCGTCATAGGAAAAGGTTTGTAACTTTCTAGTCCATTTTTTCCTATGACTACCATTTCCCCTGGCTCAATCTCTCTTACAAATTCTGCATCCATAAGGTCTAATGCACAAGTTTCACTACACATAACCCATGCGATTTCACCTTTTGACCCAGTCACTTTTCCTAAAACTAAAGGACGAAAGCCGTTTGGGTCTCTTATTCCAAATAATTTATCATGAGTCATTATAGTAAGCGCAAAAGCGCCTTTGAGCATTCTTAATGCTTCAATAATAGCATTTTCTATTTCTTCTTCTTTAGATTTAGCTATCAAATGAAGTATGGCTTCGCTATCAGTAGTAGTTCGAAAAATTGAGCCATTTTTTTCGAGATCTCTTCTAAGTTCTAGTCCGTTAATTAGATTTCCATTATGTGCGAGTGAAATAGTTTGATTTGCAGTAACAACTGTTAAAGGTTGTGCATTTTCTATATTGGAATGGCCTGCAGTAGAGTATCTGTTATGGCCAATTGCTATATGACCATGTAATCTCGAAAGTCTTTCTTTATTGAAGATATCAGAAACTAGACCCATCCCTACTTCAGAATGTATTTTTTTTCCGTTTGATGTAGTTATTCCAGAACTTTCTTGTCCTCTATGTTGAAGTGCATAGAGATTCAAATATGCCATATTTGCAGATTCTGGATGGCCGTAAATACCAGTTACTGCACATTCCTCTCGAGGATGGTCATCTAAGATTTCTATCATCAAAAGATTCCTTTAAGGGAATTTTCCCATGTATAAGTTATTTTTTCCATTTCAAGGTCAATTATAGGGGAGTTCCCCTCTGAATAGATAGTAAATTTTTCTCCGACAATTCCTATTTCTGTTAGAAGAACTTCGTTTTTTTCTGCAATTTCATTTAGCTTTTTAATATTATTTGGATCTGTAGAAACGATTATCCGAGAACATGTTTCTCCGAAAAGAATCGAATCTATTCTACCAGTACAATTTTTGGGTAACCTTATAATTGCACCTAAGGATGAAAAAGGAGAAGAAAGAGAAGATTCTGCTAAGGCAATTACAAGTCCTCCTTCCCCAAGATCATGAGATGAATTAATCACCTCATTTTTTATTGCTTCACGACAGGCTGTATTTACAGATTTCGCAGATGATAAATTTGAGATAGGTCCATTTCCTCCCTCGTAACCAGTTTTGATCCATGCTAACTCATGTGGTGTGCTATTGGGAAAGGGTATTTCTCCTTTAGGACTGATAAGAAAAATCTTGTCACCTAAATTATTAAATCCTTGTGGCACTGTAAGTAAATGATTCTCAATTAGCCCTACCATGCCAATTACAGGTGTAGGATATATATCATTTCCATGAGTTTCATTATATAGGCTGACATTTCCGCTAACGACAGGGATTCCCAGTTCAATACATGCTTTAGACATTCCATCTACTGCTTCTGAAAATTGTCTCATAATTTCTGGATTCTCCGGATTTCCAAAATTCAAACAATTTGTCAGGGCGACTGGTTCTGCGCCTTTACATGAAAGATTTCTTGCAGATTCAATTATTGTATAAAGAGCACCATTATAAGGATTTAATTTACAGTATCGCGCATTAGAATCGACAGTAAAAGCTAAAGCCTTTTCTGAACCTTTTATTCTAGTTACTGAAGCATCTTCTCCAGGTCTGATTATAGTGTTTGTTTGTACCATATGGTCATATTGTTCCCAAATTGGTTTTTTGTCCCCATGATTTGGATGATTTAAGAGTGCGAGTAGGGATTCTTCTAAGTTATCATTTTCATCTAATTTGCAAATAGGGTCAGAACTTTCAGAGGCATTGTTTTTTGACATTTCTCTATTATAAACTGGCGCTTCTTCAGTGAGAAAATCTATAGGCAGATTAGTCACTTCTTGGTTATTGAAAAGACTTCTTAATTGTTTGTCACTTGTAACTTTCCCAATAATTTGAGTCTCAAGATCCCATTTCTTGAAAATGTCATGGACTATTTTTTCTTTACCTTTTTTGGCAACTAATAACATTCTTTCTTGACTTTCTGATAACATCATTTCATAGGGATTCATATAAGATTCTCTACATGGAACTCCGTCTAGTTCTAGTAAAATGCCTGTTCCTGATCGGCTAGCCATTTCTACTGAAGAAGAAGTGAGGCCAGCAGCACCCATATCCTGAATGCCAATTATTGCATCTGAACTCATTAATTCTAAACACGCTTCGAGTAGCAATTTTTCTTTAAATGGGTCTCCTACCTGCACAGTAGGTCTTTGTTCAGAGGTAGAATCTTCAAATCCTGAAGAAGCCATAGATGCACCATGAATACCATCTCTTCCAGTTTTCGCACCTACATAGATAATCGGATTTCCAAGGCCTGACGCATTTCCTCGAAAAATTTTATCAGTGCGAAGTAGACCGGCACACATAACATTTACAAGTATATTTCCGTTGTAAGAAGAATGAAACTTAGTTTCTCCACCAATCGTTGGTACTCCTATACAATTTCCATAAGAGGAGATTCCGGAGACAACTGAACTAGATAAGAATTTAGTTTTTTCGTGATTTATATCGCCAAAGTGAAGACTGTCTAAGAGAACTATAGGGCGTGCTCCCATTGTAAAAATATCTCTGAGAATTCCTCCTACACCAGTTGCTGCACCTTGAAAAGGTTCAATGTAGGAAGGATGATTGTGACTTTCCATCTTGAAAGCAACTCCAATATTATCACCTATGTCTATTACACCAGCATTTTCCCCAGGGCCTTGAAGAACACGATTACTTTTTGTTGGAAATCTCTTGAGATGAATTTTACTGCTTTTATAAGAACAGTGCTCATTCCACATAGCAGAAAAAATCCCAAGTTCTGTGAAATTGGGAGTTCTACCTAAATGAGCTTTTATTTTTTCCCATTCTTCTGACGAAATACCATGTTCTAATGCTTTTTCAAGAGTTATATTTGATTTATTGATTTCTATATTCATTTTACGAATAAGAAAGGGCAGAAGAAAATAATTTCAATCCATCCTTTCCTCCTAAAATTTGTTCACATGCTCTTTCCGGATGTGGCATTAATCCTAAAACATTACCGTTTTTATTTGATATCCCGGCGATATTTTTTAAAGAGCCATTTGGATTAGAAGATTGGACGATTGAACCATTTGAATCAGTATATTTGAAAATAATTTGCTGATTATTTTCTAGGTCTTCTAGTATGTTTTCTTTGCAAAAAAAGTTTCCTTCTCCATGAGCAATCGGCATTTGAAGCAATTCTTTTTTATTTAATTTGCCAGTAAAAATTGATTGTGTGCTTTCACATCTTATCCATATATTTTTACATATAAATTTCAAGGAATTATTTCTGATAAGTGTTCCTGGTAATAAGTCAGATTCAGTTAAAATTTGAAATCCATTACAAATTCCAATAACT
>CAYWAX010000083.1:0-8687 GCA_964456425.1 uncultured Nitrospinaceae bacterium
CATTGACCAAATCCTCGTGTTGGCTCTAGCAAAGCTCTTTTGAGAACATCAATAATCTCTTGCTCTTTAAGTTGATTTAGAATAAAAACTTGTGAACGTGACAAAAGAGGAGAAATGATCTCAAAAGAAGGATTTTCTGTTGTAGCTCCAATTAAAACAATTGTACCATTTTCAACAGATGGCAGAAGTGCATCTTGCTGCACTTTATTAAATCGGTGTATTTCATCTATGAATAAGATGCAACGAGTTCCTATTTTTTTTAATTTTTTTGCTTCGGACAATGCAGTTCGTAACTCTTTAATTCCGTGTAAAACCGCACTTAATTCAAGAAAAATAGAACTAGTATTATCTGCAATAATACGAGCAATTGTAGTTTTTCCGGTACCTGGGGGTCCCCATAAAAGTAAACTACTACAATTGTCATTTTCAATTTCATTACGTAGAACCTTTCCTTTTCCTAACAAATGATCCTGTCCCACAATTTCTTCTAAAGTACTAGGACGCATTTTCTCTGCTAAAGGAATTGAAGGATTAGCCTGTAATTTTTCTTTTTTTGAAAAATTAGAAACTTCTTTTTTATTTATGGGAGGTTCAAATAATTCATCCATCTATTTCACCCTAGAAGAAGAAAACTCTTTTTTTAAATTTGATTTAACCTTTACTAAATTTTACCCCATTATAGAATGAATATTCTTGTTTTTTTAAATTTTTTAAATAAATTTTAAAACTTCAAATCATATAACAAAGGATAGTAATCGAATGGACAAAACTTTAGTAGGAATTCTCATGGGTAGCGAAAGTGATGCAGAGGTAATGTTAAAGGCTAAGGAAATTCTAGATGAATTAGGGATTAATTCTGAGGTGCGAATCTTATCAGCACATCGAACTCCCAAAGAATTACATGAATACATTGAAAATGCATCTGAAAGTGGAGTGAAAATCTTTATTGCAGGTGCTGGCATGTCTGCTCACTTAGCTGGAGTGGTAGGTGCATCTACTAATTTGCCAGTTATTGGAGTTCCAATTAATAGTTCCTCTTTAGGAGGAGTGGATGCACTTCTTTCAACTATTCAAATGCCTCCTGGAATTCCTGTTGCAACAATGGGAATTGGTTCTCCTGGTGCAAGAAATGCTGCCCTATTTGCAGCAAGAATCTTATCTCTAGAAGACTCAAAAATATTAGATAAATATAAGACCTATGTAGAAAAACAAAAACAAAAGGTTTTAGATTCAGATCGATCTATTCAAAATAGATAAAGATAAAATAATTGCTATGTATGAAATTATTAAAGTTTCCAAGAATAATCCCGATCAAAGTATTTTAGACAAAACTTCTTCAATTTTAAATTCGGGACAGGTTGTAGTGCTTCCGACCGACACTGTATATGGGCTTTGTATTCAAGCTAAAACTAAAAATGCATTAGAGAAACTTTCCGTAATTAAGGGAAGACCTCCTGATAAGGGCGTGCCGTTAATTATTGGAGACATTCAACAACTTTTTAATTTTACAAATCAAATTTCTTTAAAAAAAATAGAATTTTTGAAAAAAATTTGGCCAAGTCCAATTACCTTCATCTTTGAAGCAAAAGATTCATGGGGATTTAGCAAAAACGGTATTGCTATTAGATTGCCAGAACAAGAACTATGCAGAAAGGTAGCAATTCAAGCAGGTCCCTTCTTAGCAACAAGCTCAAACAGGACTGGAGAACCTATTTTAGATAATATTAAAGAAATTGTCTTACAATTACAAAATGTTCGACTTTTTCTCGATGGAGGAAGAATCAAACAGAATGTAGCTTCTACTATCGTAAGTTTAAAAAAAGATATTCCTGAATTAATTAGAGATGGTAAAATCCCTTTTAAAAACATCATGCATACTTGGGAGAAAATATAGGTTTTTTTATTCTGGTTCAGGAAGATTTAGAACGATATCTCCACTTTCTTCAACAAAACATTGACAAGCAAGGCGGTATTCATCGGGACTCCAACCATATGCTTCTAAAATATCTCTTTCTTCTTCCTCTTGTTCGGAAAGGTTTTGACCACCAGAAACGATAACAATTTTACATGTAGAACAGGCACAATTACCACCGCAATCATTTGTATGATCAATATTATTTTCTAAATTCAAATCAAGAATTGAACTTCCTTCTTCTGCTTTATATGTAACGTCTAAATTTTCAATTCGAATCTCGCCCACTTACTTTCTCCTTTGAAAAAAACATATTCTTTTGAATATCTTTATATCTACATAAGTCGCTTAATGAAATCAAATAAAAAATCATTTTAACTATAAATTTCCACCCGGTGGGAGTATTTCAAGAGTTTCTGTCCAAGCAAATGAAGATTGTAATAATATAAATTCCATTGATTCTGCCACTTTTTCTGGACTTAACATCTTAGAAAAATCAAACTCTCCTGGGATAGATTTCCATAACGGTGTTTCCGTAGCGCCAGGCCTTAAAACACTAACTTTTATACCTTTTGGACGACATTCCTCAACCATAGCTCTGGACATACCCTCTAATCCTGCTTTTGCAGCACAATAAGCTGAAGATCCAGGAAACCCAGTTATCGCACAAATCGAAGAAACATTAATAATATTTCCTCTTGATTCTTCCAACATAGGCATGAAAGCTTTAGATAAAAGAAAAGGTGCTTTTAAACAAACAGATATAACGGAATCAAATTTTTCAACAGATAAGTTTTCTATTTCATCAACAAAAATAGAACCTGCATTATTAATTAATGTGTCTACTGTACCCAATCTTTTTTTTGAAATCGCAGTCAATCCTTGTATTTCTTCAGCATTAGTCACATCACAAATATGAGGAAAAACTTTTCCTCTAAATTTTTTTGAATCAAATCCAAGTTGAGTTAATCTTTTTTCATCCCGTCCTACAGCTAGAACCCTAGCACCTAACTTTGCAAAACGTAATGTTGCGGCTTTCCCAATACCACTTGAAGCACCTGTTATCAAAATTCTTCGATCTGCTAGGGAACTAGAATCTCTTTCCAATGTTTATCCTCCACAATAATCAACAAAATTGCGTTGATTTTCATATAGCCTAATATTATAAAGAAAATTTTCAGGAATATAGAGAATTAATTCTTCCCAGATTGAAATCGCTATATTCTCTGCAGTTGGGATCCGTTTTTTCATAAAAGACTCTACATCAAGATTTAAATTTTTATGATCAAGAATTTCTATAACATGATCTCTTATTATTTGTTTTAATTCTCCAAGATTAAACGCCATCCCGTCATCTTTATTAACAGGTGCTTTCAGTGTTACTTCTAGAATATAATTATGTCCATGATAATTTTCATGTGCACATTTTCCATATATCCTATGATTTTTTTCGTCACTCCAGTCTTCTCTGTATAATCTATGTGCAGCTGAAAATTCTTCCTGTCTAGTAATATTTATCATTTTTTTTCCTGAGTTTATTAAAATTAAGAAAAAAAGAACCAAGAAAAGATTGTACTAAAAATATTAGCTTTCTAAAAATATTAAGGCTATCCTTTTATTTTCTGATGATCTTTTTTGATTTTTAAATTTTATCTAATTTTATAATTTTTTTTTGTCTTGTTAGTGAATAATGATTTTGATACGCTCAAATTCTATTACTTCACTTAACTGAATTAACGCAAAGGAATCCCAATATGACTAAAGCACAAAAAGAATCTGCTCCTTCTAAACAAAGTGGATTTGTTAAAATACAAGATGGCGTTTATGTGTATGTCGGAGGAAATGGATCTACCAATTTTGGCTTAATCCTAACTAAAGAAAAACCTGTAGTCATAGATAACGATATTCGATGCAGAAAAGAATTCACGGGAGGAATGAAAAAAATCACAAGAAAACAACCTGGCATTCTTTTTAATACACACCACAACTTTGATCACACATCAGATAACGGCTACTACCATAAAATGGGAGTGATGTCTTTTGGAAACTCATTGGCTGTAGAAGAAATGTATAGGGAGGAAACTGAAGGAATTTGGGTAAAACAAATGTTAGGTAGGGGTCCAAAAGTAGATCATCTACTTAAAACATTAAAAGTGGATCCTCCAAAAGTGATCTTTGAAAATTTATTAACTGTTGAATATGGTGGACGAATTTTTCAACTTATTTATATAGATCATTGTCATACGAAAGGCGACTCTGTAGTTTGGATGCCAAAAGAAAAGATTTTATTTACCGGGGATCTTCTTACTTATAAAACTCATCCTGTGAATAGGCTTGGAAATTTTCATAATTGGATATCAGCTTTTAAAATTCTAGAAGAATTTCCTGCTAAACACATTATTCCTGGACACGGTCCCATGCCTCCAAGTGGGAAAAAAATAATACAAGATAATAAAAAAATGTTTTTAAAGTTAAAAAACGAAACTAGTCGAGCTTTAAAAAAACATGGTACTCCTGCCAAAGCTGCCAATAATGTACACTTAAAAGAATACGAGAAATGGTTTAGGTATCCTCTAGTACAAGCAAATGCACTTAAAATGGCACAGGAACTTAAAAGAAAAAAATAATTTTTTACAGTTTTTAAGAAAAAAATATTTTTCTTTTCACAAGAATCGCACATGATGTAACTGTACAAATAGATAATACTTTAAATATCAGCACTAGTGTAAATGCATAGAAATAAGTACCACTCACATCAAAAATATATCCCGCTAACCATGGGCCAGCTGCAGAAGCGAGACCTGACCCCATTTGACTAAATCCAAGGATACGACCGAAACTTTTTCCTGGAAAGATTTTTGCCTTTAAAGAAACAAACATAATAGATCGAGCCCCTTCCCCTAATCCATAAAATAAAACGTAGAAATAAGGCAATCTACTATTTTCTGCAGAAAAATTCATGAGTAAAATAACCCCAATAAATCCGAATACTCCAAATGTAATATACGAGGAAACCAAGCCTACCTTATCTCCTATCCAGCCTCCAAGAATTCCTCCGATAGACCGAACAAGTGCTAATCCTCCAATTAAAGAGGCAGCTGTTAAGGTATCAATGCCGACATCAACCATATGCGCTATTTGGTGAACTCCAACGATGCTAAATCCAACTCCATGAAAAATACCGGCTAAACAAAACAGCCAAAATACCGGTTCTTTAAATGCTTTTTTTAGTGTCCAATCTCTAGAATTTTCTTTAGAAAAGTTTTTTTCTTCAACCTTACTAGAAGATCGGTGAAAAAATAGATTAAGCGGAAATACAAATAAGAAAATAATCGCTGCTAATATTATATATGTAGATCTCCATCCATATAGGCTAATTAAAAATGCAGCAAATGGAACCATTAGAACACTTCCACAACTTCTGCCGGACAATGCAATGCCCATAGCAGTTGATCGTCTTTTTAAAAACCAAGAACTAATAACTGTACTAGTTGGAATAAAACCAATAAGCGTAATTCCAAGAGCCACAAAAAAACCATAGAAAAAATACAATTTCGGGAGAGAGTCTATTTGAGTCATAAGAATAAGACTTAGACATAAAACACAAATTCCAGACGGAATAACTATCCTTGGTCCCCAACGATCCACCATTGCACCTATCACACCTGCAGAAAGTGCAAATGTAACCATCGATACAGAAAAGCCAAAAGCTGCGTCAGCTCTTGACCAATGAAATTCTTCTAGAAACGCAACATAAAAAACAGGAAAAGTTGCAACTATAGAACCTGCTATTGCCATAGTCGTAAAAGACAAAGCAACAATCAACCACCCATAATAATGATAATTTTCCTCTCCTACATCTGAGGAAAAATAAAAAGTTTTCACAAATTATAACTCGTTTCTTTTTTTGGTTTTCAATTATAACTTTTAATCCTATGATAAAATTAATTATGCTTCATAAGTTATAAACAAAAAAGTTAAATTATTTTCTTAAAACAAATATGAATAAACAAAGTTTTGTCAGATGAAAAAATATAAAAACAAGAATTACATTTTCTGGATTTTTTTTATTTCGTTTTCAATATCATTTATTTTTCTTCTGTTTAATGCAAAATCAATTTTTCTGAAAAATACAGATGTAAAATCAATTCTCATTGAATCTATTCGTAAGTCAAAAGATAAATCTAAAGAAGAAACGATAAAAAGAATTTCCGAAATAATTGTTAAATTGTACAGTGATTCAAAACATACAAGCAGAATAAAAATAAGTAGTAAAATTGACAAAAAGGGCATTGCAAACTTTGTCTTAATTTTGCCCTGGAGCGAAGTGAGTGAAAAAAAAATTAAAAGAAGAATCTTTCTAATAAAAAATCTTATTAAATCAATGTATAAAGAATCTGGTTATAAAAAAATTAAATTTAAAATAAATGTTTATAAGTTAAAGAAAAATTTTATCGACAAAGATCTTCTGTATAAACTCACTTATTGAGGAAATTTTGATCTATAGGATAAAAATAAGGCGGACAAATACACTTGCCCGCCTTAAATTAATTAATTGATGAAAAAATAGAACTTACGCTTATGTTGACGAACCTCCTTAAGCAGTCTTGGTTACATTTGCAGCCTGTAATCCTTTTGGTCCCTGTTGAATCTCAAAATCTACAGAATCACCTTCTTGTAAAGACTTAAATCCATCAGATTGGATTGCGGCAAAATGAACAAAAACATCATCTCCATTTTCCTGAGAAATAAAACCATAACCTTTTGCATCATTAAACCACTTAACTGTTCCTGCTGGCATACTCATACTCCTGAAACACAGGGCGAATTCCTATTTAGAGTTCCAAACTCAACAAGGATTACGACCTACAAAAAATGCTTACACTAATTGCAAGCAAAAAAATTACTAAGTAAACATTATCTCCACTAATATTTCATATAAAAATAAGGCGGACATATAGACTTGTCCGCCCTAAATTAATTATTTTAATTAAAAATACATCCTACTCTTCTTCGGAGTCATCTCCCATATCCGAATCTGACGAAGGAGCCGGAGAAGAGCCTCCTGTCTTAACTACATTTGCAGCCTGTAGTCCTTTTGGTCCCTGTTGGATTTCAAAATCTACAGATTCCCCTTCTTGCAAAGACTTAAATCCATCAGACTGGATTGCCGAAAAATGAACAAATACATCATCTCCGCCTTCTTGAGAAATAAAACCATAACCTTTTGCATCATTAAACCACTTAACTGTTCCTGCTGGCATACTCATACTCCTGAAACACAGGGCGAATTCCTATTTAGAGTTCCAAACTCAACAAGGATTACGACCAAACTAAAACTGCTTACACCAACTGTAAGCAAAAAAAGACACATAAATATTACCTATCTCGTAGGTAACACTCATACCCTATTCTATATTATAAAATAAAAGTATATTCAAATTATAGTAAAATTTAAGATATTATTCAAGTATTTTATTTTAAACACTAACGCGAGGCATAATCAGAGATGAAAAATTTTAAAACTATAGGAATATTGAGTCCTGGGGACATGGGGCATTCAGTAGGAAAAGAATTTAAAAATAATGGATTTTCAATTGTCACTTGCTTAAAAGGTAGAAGTAAATTAACTAAAAATTATGCGAAAGAAGCTGGCTTTGTTTGTTTGAAAACATACAAGAACGTTCTAGAAGAGTCAGATGTAGTGCTTTCGATTTTACCGCCAAAAAATTCTATCACTTTAGCTAGTAAGATTGCGAAAGATTTGGAAAAAATAAAATCTAAGCCTGTTTATGTAGATTGCAATGCTATTTCACCGCAAAATGCAAAAAAAATAAACAAAATTATCGTTGCAACAGGATGCTCTTTTGTAGACTCTGGAATAATTGGGCCTCCACCAATAAATACAAACACCACCAAGTTTTATATAAGCGGATTGCAATTAAATAAATTAAAAGAACTTGAAACGAAAAGAATTCAAATATGCCCTATTGGAAAAGAAATTGGTCGAGCCTCTGCTATGAAAATGTGCTACGCTTCGCTCACTAAAGGCACAAGAGCACTCCACGCTGCCGTAATAACAGTAGCAGAAAAGCATGGGCTAACTAAGGAACTCAAAAAAGAATTCCTTTCTAGCCAAAAAAATATTTATGAAATGATGATAAAAACCCAACCGAGACTTCCTTCTGTTTCAGGAAGGTGGATAGGGGAAATGGAAGAGATTGCTGATACCTTCAAAGAGATGGGGGTTAGTCCTTTCTTTCATCTTGCTGCAGCTTCTATCTATTCAATGATGAAAAATTCCCCGCTATCCAAAGAAAAATCTAACAATTTTAATGCAAAAAGAAGTTTGGAAGAATTAGCTAAAATTTATGCAAAAACTATTAACAAAAAAAATTAATTTAATAAGTCTTAGGAAAATTTCATGAAAAAAGAAAATACTGCAAAAATTTTTCTTATATTTTTACAACTAGGCCTAACTTCTTTCGGAGGACCAATCGCTCACCTTGGATATTTTCGTGAGGCGTTTGTTAAGCGTAGGAAATGGATTAGCGAAAAGTCATTTGCTGACTTATTAGCATTATGTCAATTTTTGCCCGGTCCCGCTTCAAGTCAGGTTGGTATAGGGATTGGCCTTGCTAGAGGAGGTATTCGTGGTTCCATAGCTGCTTGGTTGGGATTCACTCTTCCCTCAGCAATAATGATGATCATTTTTGGCTATGGAGTTATAAATTTTAGTCAGAATATACCTAGCGGAGCATTGCATGGGTTGAAG
>CAYWAX010000084.1:0-5148 GCA_964456425.1 uncultured Nitrospinaceae bacterium
TGGTAGTTAAAATTGGCAAAAAATGAATTTATACCAAAAAGAGAAAAAAATATTGATTGTTTGCTCTGATCTAATTTTTTCAGGACAAATTCGTTCTTTTTTTAAATTAAAAGATAAAAGAATAAAATTTATTGAAAATCCAAGTGAATTTCGAAACGCCCTGGTTAAATTTCACCTCATTCTAATTCTTTTCGACTTACACCATCCTTCTTTAGGTAACAAAGAAGCTTTTTCTTTAATAAAAGAAGTTAGAGAAAATCCTGAAAATAGATCTGTTTTTGCTGTATCTTGGGGTGCTCATACAGAAAGCGCCCTGCTAAAATCGGCCTTAGAATTTGGTTTTGATAAAGCTATGCCCAGATCTTCTTTTGTAAAGGAACTACCAAATCTTATAAAAAAAACACTACTTGAATTCTATTAATCGTATATGAATAAATTAAAAGAAAAATCAAATCCACATGAGTACAAGGGCTCTTTGATATGGTGGATTGAAATTATTTCATCACAGCAAAATTATTTACAGGCAATAATTTTAGGATATGATGGCCTAGCTTATTATCAAGGGATAAATAAAAATTATCGAACTTCTAGAGACGGAATAATTTATGCCCTTGGGCGCTTAACATCAATGGCAGAAAATAAAAATGAGTGTGAAAATCTTCTTTTATGTCTAGGAAAAGAGATGTCGCTGAACATATTGCCTAACTCTCCAGCCATTTCTTATGATTTTCAACCATGAAAAGTTCTTACAAACAAAGGATTTTTAATATTGCAAACTGTAATTTTATTTCTAGTTTTAATTTTTTTTCCTATTTCAGGTGTTGAAGCAAAAAGACTGAAATTTGCAACAACAACATCTATTGCAAATAGTGGAATTTTATCTCCATTATTATCTGCTTACAAAAAAAAACAAGAAATTACAGTTCATCCAATTATTACTGGAACAGGAAAAGCCCTTGAGCTAGGAAAACATGGGGACGTTGATTTAGTTCTTACCCATGCCCCAAAACTAGAACACGTATTTATTAAAAAAAAACATGGAATAAATAAAAAGGAAATTATGTTTAATTATTTTCTAGTCGCGGGGCCAACATCTAAGAAACCTTTGCTTAAGAGTGAAAAAGTCGTAGACATTTTAAAACAAATAGCTAAAAAGAAGTATAGCTGGATAAGTAGAGGAGACAATTCTGGGACTCATGTGAAAGAAATTGAATTATGGAAAAATGCCAAACTAAATCCACTTGGCAAATGGTATTTATCCTCAGGGCTAGGGATGGGAAGGTCTTTGATAATAGCAGAAGAAAAAAATGCTTTTATATTGTCAGACAGAGGAACTTATCTTTCTTTTTTACATCGAAATAAAATCAATCTCAGAATTATTTTTGGCCGAAATGATAAAAATTTGTTAAATGTATATTCCGTAATTCAAGTAAATCCTATTAAACACAAAAATATTTTATACAATGAAGCAAGGAAATTTTCAGATTTTTTGCTTTCTAATACCGCACAATGCATAATTAAGAAATTTAAAATTAAAAAAGTACCTCTTTTTTATCCGGTAAGTTTGTGCACTGACAACCAATCTCAAGGAAAATAATAATGGGGTTTTTAACAGAGGGCTTTTTTAGTGCAATTCACCTTATTTTCAATCTTGACTATATGGTTCTTAGTACTGCCTACACGACCATTCAAGTTGGATTTATTTCAACTATTTGCGCATCTTTAATAGGCCTTCCTATAGGCTTTTCTCTAGCAACTTTTTCATTTCGAGGAAAGAAAATTTTAGTCCTACTAATACAAACACTTTTAGGGCTGCCAACTGTTGTTATAGGATTGATTGTATATGGATTTCTTTCGAAAAAAGGACCATTAGGATTTATGGATTTACTTTTTACCCCATCTGCCATCGTTATAGGATTAGTGATTCTCGCAACTCCAATTGTAATAGTTTTTTCTTACACAACAATAAAAACTGTTGATTCTCGAGTTAGGGAAACTGCTTTCTCGCTAGGCGCATCAGAGCTTAAAGCGGCATGGACAGTAATTTGTGAAATACGATACGAAATTTTAGCGGTTATCCTGGCAGCTTTTTCAAGAGTTAGTTCTGAAATTGGGATTGCGCTCATGTTAGGAGGAAACATTAAAGGATTTACAAGAACATTAACAACGGCAATTGCATTGGAAAGCACTAAGGGAGAGTTTGCCTTTGGGATTGCTCTTTCAATTATTTTGCTTTGTATAATACTTATTGCAAACTTAATGTCGTTTGTATTTAGAAAGTTATAAATGAGTTTGATTTTAAAAAATATCAAAGTTGAGTTTGAAGGGTTTAATGCGCTAACAATAGATTATCTGGAGGTTCCTGCATCCAAAACAATTTGGGTTACAGGTCCTAATGGTTCGGGAAAAACTACATTTTTAAAACTTCTTGCAGGCTTAATTACCCCTAAGACGGGTATCTTTACTTACAATTCTAAAGATCTTGTTACTAAAAAAAATTATATGGAATATCGACAAAAAACTACACTTCTCTCTCAAGAACCCTATTTATTTCGGGGAACTGTTTTTAAAAATGTGATGTATGGGCTTAATAAAAAAAAGTTTCCTACAAAAGAATTAAAAACAAAAGCGTTAAATGCTATGGAGCAAACGGGAATTTTAAATTTGTCTAACAGAGATTCTAAACATTTATCAGTTGGCGAAAAAAAAAGAGTTGCGCTTGCAAGGTGTATAGCAATAGACTGTGAAACTATTTTACTAGATGAACCGCTAGCTGGTTTAGACGAAAAAAGCATTTCTCAAATTACCAATTTAATTAAGAAATTATCACAACTCGAAAAAACACTAATCATAAGCACTCACAACTACGAGAATACCAAAAATAAAAATGATTCCTGTATTCATCTAGAATCAGGAAAAATAGAAAATTTCAGTAACTAGAAATACTCTTTTAAAAAATAAATTGGCAGTTTTTGTTTCCTGATTTGGTATTTTGTTTTCTTTGATAAGCTGGTATAAATATAGGGTCTGCTTTTAGCAACTTTTTCTTTGAATATTACTTGGAGTCCTTTCTTTTGGAAATCAAACTTCAGAGAGATTTAATTTTTAACGCCCTCCAATCATTGCAAGGAGTTGTAGAAACAAAAGCAACTTCTATGCCAATACTGCAAAACGTTTTAATTGAAACTTTAACCGGGAAAAAAAGCATATCTGTCTCGGGAACTAACCTAGATATAAGCTTAAAGGGAAATATAGACGCAGAAGTTATTAAAACAGGAAAACTAACTTTAAATGCACGAAAATTATTCGATATCATTAGAGAACTTGCTCCTGGTGGAATTGTAACTCTTGTAGAAGAAGAAAACCAACGGGTTAAGATTGAAGGTGGAAATGCAAAATTTAGTTTGCCATCTTTGCCCTACCCTGACTTTCCAAGTATGCCCGACAAGGCAGAAACTAAGCCACATACAATACCTTCGAAACAACTTGCAGAAATGATTAAAAGGACTATGTTTTCAATTTCTCAGGACGAAACTCGTTATACGTATAATGGCGTTTTTATGGAATCTGAAAATCAAATTCTTAGGCTAGTTGCTACTGATGGCCATAGGTTAGCTTTAATAGAAAGAGAAGAAAAAGGCATCCAACTGGCAAATGGAGTGATATTACACAAAAAGGGATTAGGCGAACTGACAAAGCTATTACAAACAGACGAGGATGATGCAGAAGAGGTTTCTGTTTTTATTACTGAAAATCACGCGATTTTTATGACAGCCAATAACGAACTTTCCGCACGCTTAATAGAAGGCGAATTCCCTAAGTATCAACAAGTAATACCGGATAGTCATGAACATAAAGTTATTCTCGACAGAAAAGATTTGCTTAGTGCCTTGAGAAGAGTCTCACTTTTTTCAAGCGAAACCCGGTTAGTAAAATTTACTTTTAAAAAAGGAATGCTCAACCTTTCAACAAGCGGTTCAGAGTTTGGAGAAGCGGACGAAAGTATAGAATGTGACTTTACAGGAAAAGAATTAACTATAGGTTTTAATTATAGGTATTGTACTGACGTTTTGAGTATTCTTACTGAGAAAAATATTGCCATTGAAATAAAAGACGCTTTAAGCCCAGGGGTATTTAGGCCGTCTAATGAAAGTTCATCTAGCGATGAAAAGTATACATATGTCGTCATGCCTATGCGTGTTTAATGTTCCTATTTATTACAAAACAGATTTAGCATAATCCCAACCGGTATTAAAAGAAGTAACTTCCCCGCTGATTTCGTCGTACTTAAATCTTGGGATTTTAGAGAGGTCTCCTCCATATACGTGAATTCCCACAACCGGTTCATCTGAAGCGCAGGTAACACGGTGCAGGTCTTTATCTTTTGTACAGCAAACGAAAGTTTCTCCAGGCTTAGCTAGTCTATTTCCCATAGGATTAATTATAGCTGCAGAACCATTTTTTCTTGTGCCTATGTTTGAAAAACTTTCTTCTTTTTCTATTCCTCTATATATGCCAATCACTCCCCAGGTGCCATGATCATGAATTGGAGTAGTCTGTCCAACATCCCAAATTCCAACACCTATACTAAAACTTTCATCTGTTGCTATATGGACGCGATTAAGAGTAAATCCATCTTTTTTTACAAGAAGTTGTTCTTTAGTCAAGAGAAACGGATTTTCTAAAATAGAATTCATAATAATAGAAATCTTTGAGGTCAACTCTAATTCATCTTGTATTTCATTAACTAAAATATCTACTTCCTTAATAAATTCTTCCATTGTCTTATGCATTGTGTACCTCTTTAATTACATTTCGTTCATGGTATAAAAGAAACTTTTTATTTTCAATTCCTCCAGCAAAACCGCCAAGTTCTCCAGAACTTGATATAACACGGTGTCAGGGAATAACTATAAAAAAAGGATTTCGTCTCATTGCCTGTCCAACTGCACGATAAGATTTTAGGTTTGTACATTTTTTAGCTAACCACGCATAAGTTCGGGTCTCTCCATATGGAATTTTAATGGTCTCATTTAAAACTTTATAAGAAAATTCACTACAATTTGCGTAATTAAGTGGAAGAGAAAACTTTTTTCGAGTCCCTCTAAAATATTCATATAATTGACGTCTCGCTCTATGTTCAATATC
>CAYWAX010000084.1:5248-8515 GCA_964456425.1 uncultured Nitrospinaceae bacterium
GAAGAAAATTCCTGTTTGTTTGTTTTCATCTTTTAAAATCTTGACACTAGGTTTTCAAAATATGTTTTTCCAATTCTTAGACGTAGCAATTGATTAGTTCCATCTGAGTGGAGAAAAGTGCTTGCATCTCTTAAATATTTCTCCATTGGAGAAGATTGCATTATTCCAGAACCACCTAAAATCTCTACCCCTAAGCGTGCACATTCAAAAGCAGTTTCTGAAGCAAAAATTTTACATTTCCAGCCTTGTGTATAGTCATAAGGCTTTTGATTATCTACAGCCCAAGCGGTTTTTAAGATATAATTTCTTGCAATATCTAAATTCATAGCCATGTCTGCCAACATCATTTCAATAGCTTGGTGTTTTCCTATGATTTTTCCGCCCTGCACTCTTTCTTGGGCATGAGATAAGGCATGTTCAAATGCAGCGCGCCCAACACCCAAAGCTGTAGCGGCAGCCTCTGGCTTCCCCATTGAAAGAAGATTTCCTCTTATTTCAAACATGCTCCCTTCCCCAAGAATGATATGATCTTCGGGAATTTCTACATTATCAAAAAAAATCTCGGAATTCATAGACAGTCTTTGTCCTATTTTCTCATTAACCTCTCCAATAGAAATGCCTTTTGTTTCTCTTGGAACAAGAAAACCGGAAAGTCCCTCTCTTAAATTTTTATTTTTGTCTGTTCTGGCAGCAACTACATATAAGGACGCTACCGGCCCATTGCTTATATAGCGCTTTTGTCCATTAATGACCCATTTTCCATTTTTTTTATGTGCAAACGTATTTAATGCAATAGAGACATCATCATAATATCCCTGATGATCACTACCACAATCAGGCTCAGTCATTGGAATGGCAGCTAAAAATCTTGGTTCCTCACATAATCTTTTAAGCCAAGGGTCACGGACATGAGGATCAACTTTTTCTAAAATATGTGCAAGTTTCCATGTTTGATCTAAATTTACCGCAAAACCTAAATCTCCAACTGCTAATTCCTCCCCTGCGAGACAACAGGAAACAACATCCCCATTTAAACCACCGTACTGTTCTGGATAAGGGAGTTGCCTTAACCCAAGCTTGCTAGCTTTTTCCGTTAAATCCCAAGGCATTCTTTTTTCCCAATCTAAAATTTTATCTCTCTCTAATGCTACAGGAGCGATTTCTTCATATGAGAACTTTCTAGCGATACTCTGAATATGCTTATGTTTTTCTGTTAAATTAAAATCCATGCTCTGTATCCCTTATAAATTCGTTATTCCCCTTTAAAAATAGGTTTTCTTTTTTCTTTAAAAGCAAGGAGAGCTTCTTTAAAATCTTTGGTAAAGTTTAGGGGTTTTCTTTTTTCGTGAGAAATATCTAAGGCTTCTTTATTTTTCATCCCTATAGTTCGATCAATAACAAATTTAGCCCCTTGCACACCCAAAGGTCCATTATCTCGAATCTGTTCAGCCACCTTCATTACTTCTTCCATTAGAACATCTTTTTCAAATGAACGATTTGCTAATCCAATTCTTTCAGCCTCTCTTCCATCTATTGACTTGCTTGTATAAATAAGTTCTTTGGCAAGACCAATAGGAATTAGCCTCTGAAGGCGTACTACTCCTCCTCCGCCTGGAAAAATACCCAACCTACATTCTGGAAGGCATAAAGTTGCGTCATTAGAAACAAATCTGAAATCACAGGCGAGAGTAATCTCAACTCCCCAACCAAAAGCATGACCATTAACCGCTGCTATCGTTGGCATGGGAAGTGATTCCCATAGGGCACTTGTACTCATTGTATTGTCTTGAAATAAATTGGCTTCCTCTTCACTATGGTTTGCGCTTTCTTTTAGATCTCTGCCAGTACTAAAAGAACGCCCGCTACCCGTTAAAACAACAACTCGAATGCTTTTATTTTTTGAAAGTTCCCTGGAAATCTCACAAAATTCTTCACTTAAATTCATTCCAATAGAGTTTAATCGATCTGGTCTATTTAATGTGACAATTCCGATACCATCTATTTCTTTGTAGATAATTTCTTTGTAATTACTCAAAAATATACCCTCTTTTCATTTTGACAAAATTTGCCGGACTATTTTACTATTTGTGTAACGATACGATCTACAAAATCATAGGTAACTTTTTGCATCTCATTTACACTTAAATTGCTAACTGGATGTGGGAGCTGTATAAACTCATGCCCTGGCATTCCTTTACCCCGAAACTGAAACTCTGCAGCCGGCTTAAAAGCTTCTGTGATTATTGTCGTCGCGGGAATTCCTCTTTTTTCAAACTGAACCGTGTCATGCACACTGCATAACGTACAAGAACCTCAACCGCCCAAGGCAGCAATTGCAACATCAACTTCCCTAGACATATCTTCTATCATTTTGTCTGGAGCCGGCTTAGAATAATGATCTTTCCTTTTAATAATTACCTTCGCAACGTCAAACCTTTCTCTTAATTGCGTCCCCAAAGCTTCCAAAATAACATCCGCTTGTTCCTTCGTGTTATCTATCATTCCAATAATTTTTCCAGACAAATCTTCCGGTCTTTCTGCGAATTTTATTTTTTGGCTACTAGTAGATGCAGTTGGATCGATAAAGTTATTTTTGTCTTCCATGTAGGTATGCTCCTATCGAATAAATCGAAAGTTAGATCATATAACCTGTCTTAAATTCTGTCTAGTTTTTGTATTTATATATTAAGTATAGATTTTTTCAGAAACGGCGCGACTTGTGCCGTTCCAGCCGTTCATAACAGCCGACATTGGGCCAGGTATGCCACCAGCAACAATAATAAACAATCTATCCGGGTTTTTTACGGAAGGAACAAAAAAATCATCGTCTTCTGGATCTGCATCTATTGACCAAGATTTTATTCGAGATGCGGTATAGCGCCCAGTATTTCTAATTTCTGACATAGGTCTTCCAGCTTTTTCTAACAGAATTTCCTTAACTTTTTGCTTAGAAAGTCCTGCATCGGAACAAATTTTTGCTTGCTGTGGAGAAAATACAATTATTTGATCTGTGTCACCGCATATATTCATAGAACCAAGATGTGACATTGTATCAGCAATACTTCTTAACAAAGGAATAGGTTCATTGCTCATGTCATCCCATACCGTTATTGGCCCTTCTGCAGCAATTGCAGTAACTATATTTTCTTCTTCTGAAAAACCAAGGGTAACAGAAAGTGGTTCCCACGGGCTTTCTTTTTCGTTTTCAGATATACAAAATGTATATCTAGAAGAACTTGAAAAAGTACTCATTGTTGAAATTCCGGG
>CAYWAX010000085.1:0-8426 GCA_964456425.1 uncultured Nitrospinaceae bacterium
TGACAGCTCTTAAATTTCCATATCCATACCTTGCAAAAACAAGATAATTATCATTTGTTCTTTTCCTAAGTTTATGGAAAATCCCGTACTCTTCTTTCCCTTCTATAAATTCATCTCCAGCACCAGCAGCATTGGAATCTCCTAAAACGGCTATCCAATCCTTAAACTTTCCGTCATGCGTATTGTGATAAAAAGTTTGATAGCAAGGATCCAAAAATCCCATAACTGTTCTAGAAAAATATTTCTGATTAAAAACAACAGGAGAAAAGATAATTAATAAAATATTAGAAACAAAGAATAAAAAAATAGTTACACACGAAATTATAAAAAATTCTTTTAATTTAGCTCTTAGGCTATGCATATATCACACGTTTATTATTTTTTGTTATCTGGGTGATCTAGACCATAGTGAGAACGTAATGTCGTTCCTTCATACGAAGTTCTAAAAAGACCACGTTTTTGTAATATCGGCACAACTTCATCGACAAATATATCAAGTACATGGGGAAGAAGAGGAGGCATTAAATTAATTCCGTCTGAAACTCCATCATTTAACCAATCTTCGATTAAATCAGCAACTTGCTCAGGAGTACCTGTAAAAAGAAAATGTCCCCGGGCAGTAGCTAACTTAGAGAGTAATTGTCTAAGTGTAGGTTTTTCTCTTTTCACTATTCCGACGATAACTTCTGTCCTACTCCTTGCTGCTTGAACAGTTTCAGGATCAGGAAAATCCTCGGGAGAAAGAGGATTGTCCATTGGAAGATGCGAAAGATCGACTCCACCAAATCGATGAGATAGTCTTTCTCGGCCTACTTCCGGATCTGAAAGTTCATCCAACTCTTTGGCAATACGATTCGCTTCAGATTCTGTAGAACCAATAACCGGACTAAGTCCAGGTAAAATTAAAGTCTGATTAATATCACGTCCTTCTGATTTCACAAGTGTTTTAATACTTCCATAAAATTCCTGTGCAGTTTTCTTTTCCATCTGAGCAGTAAAAACGGCCTCTGCATGCCGCGAAGCAAAACGTCTTCCCGTATCTGAGGATCCAGCCTGAACAAATACTGGTCTTCCCTGGGGACAGCGTGGAATATTAAGCGGGCCCCTAACATTATAAAATTTTCCATGATGATCAATCGGAGTAATTTTTTCATAATCAGCATAAATTCCACTATCTCGGTTATCTATGACAGCATCATCTGTCCAACTATCCCAGAGCCCATTAACAACCGACATGAATTCTTCTGCTCGTTCATAACGATCAGAGTGACTCACCTGATCAGAATCTCCATAATTCAAAGCTGCATCTGCTAACCAAGAAGTAACAATATTCCATCCAATCCTTCCATTACTGATATGGTCTAAAGAAGCAAATTGTCTGGCTAAATTAAAAGGTTCTGTATAGGTTGTTGATGCAGTCGCAATCAAACCGATTCTACTTGTCGATACGGCAAGTGATGCAAGAACTGTAACTGGTTCAAGCCAAGTACGAGCTGTCCGACGTACTTCGCCACGGACGGAAAGATGATCTGCAAGAAAAATGGAATCAAATAATCCTTGCTCAGCTCTTTGTGCAACACTCTGGTAATACTCAATATCCGTAAGGGCATAAGGAGCAGAATCAGGATGCCTCCAGGAAGCTTCATGATGTCCACGACTTGCAATAAATAAATTTATATGGGCCTGTTTTTTCAAATCGTTATTTCTTTCTATTCTGTTGGGATAACTGGCAACAACACATACGCTTCTTTATCACCTCCTGTATAAAGAGAAACTTTGCCTCCATAAGTAGACATCGGTCTACTGTCTGGATCAGTATGTGTCATTCCTCCCGTTCCACGAGTTCCATAGTGGAATTGTTTTGCGAAATCACTTAAATCTCCAGGATAAATATAGTCCTGTCCTCTCACTGATAGGGCAAGTTGCCATCCCGCAGGTACTACAATACAAGATGAAACAATTTCAATATCACATTCATATATATCATCAGGAGTTAACATTTCTGCTTTGTCATGAGGATGATAAGGACGATAGAATGAACTCTTTTCAGGACAAAGAGCTCTATGTGAAACACGCAACCATCCATTCGCAATTGCAGTATTCGGATCTGTAGATCCCATAAAAGTTTCTTCTCTACCATCGGGATCAAAAAGCCTCAAAACTAAAAACAAATCCGCATCTTCTGTAGCAGAAGAAACGAATAATTTAGATGCCATCGGTCCCGTAATCTCCATAGGAGAATCAAGTTTAGGCATCCAAAAAGTTACCCCGTCACCAAGTGCTTCATATTGTACGGAACTTTTTTCTGATACAGGTTCTGAATTAAGAGACCTATTTTTTGCATCTAGATAAAATTTCGTCCACTGTGTTCTTGCCAATGGCCATTCATTTTCATCGCGACGTTCAAATTTTTCACCAGGATGACGGACATTCAGCATTACTTTTGGAGTTTTTTTCCATCCATTATCAATATCTTTCAAATAGTGATCAAAGAACCTTTTCTGTAGATCAAGTCCATAAGCGCTTGAGAATAAAGACCAATGTGAGTCTCCATGTGCTTCTAGCCATTTTTCTTCTGAAGACGATTCAATAAATCCATTGAAATTACCTCTTGGATGGATTCCTTGACCACCCCAATTTGCGCAAGAAAGAAGAGGAATTGTAATTTTCGAAAAATCTGCTCTTCTTGATTCCCACCATTCCCCATCGAGAGGATACTTTTTTGCTTCCTCAAATGCATCTACACGATTCTTTGACAGTTCTTCCTCTGATAAAGTAACTGGACCGGTCACATATTCTCCAGTATTCGGGTTTTTTAAACCATTTTCCCCTCTACCATGTTGAATATTTACAACCTGATGTTTAGCCCATCGTTTTTGGAATTCACTCAAGATTCCACCGTGATATCCAGAATCCCTATATGGATCATTTCCACCTTCCCATGGAATGATTGCAGTCAAATGAGGAGGATTCTTTTCCGCAACTCTCCATTGATTCCTAGAATAGTAAGAAATTCCAAGCATTCCAACTTTGCCGTTACTCCAATCTCTTGTACCCGTCCATTCAATACAATCGTATAAATCTTCTATTTCAATTGGAGCATTCGGATTCATAAAACCTTCTGAACAACCTGCACCTCTTGAATCAAATCGAACACAAGCATATCCATGTGGAACCCAACACTCAGGATCCGTTACTTCCCAATTTTGATATTTATTAGTAGACATCTCTAAAATTTCCGGATAATCCTCGACCATTTTATTCCACTGAAATGGATATCCCTCTTGATAAGCTACCCCTTTTGCATAAATTCCATATGTAAGTATGGCAGGGTACTTTCCATCATCATCTGGTCGATAAATATCACATCGAAGGGTAACTCCATCTTTCATTTGTAATGGCACATTCCAATCAATACGCATTCCATCTTTTACTTCACTTTTAAATTCGATCATCTTTTTACCTTTCAAATTTTATAAAAGAAAAAAGCTTATAAACTTATTTAATTTACAAAGATGAGTGTAGACCACGAAGTTTACACTTGTCTAAATATTTTCTTAAATTATATAAAATACAAGTTTATTGAAAGTTTCTTAAAACAAAACAATTAACTATCGATTGCCTCTTTCACTTCACTCCAAAAAACTAATCTCGCATTGATTGCATCGAGAGCTGCCTCTTCAGCTTCATTAAAATTTTCTACATCTTCGCCACATAAATTACGAACTAATTTCTCCGCCATAGGTCCATGTTCATCACCATCTAATTCAATATGTCTCTCCAAATAATAGTGAAATTTTCTGGCTTCATATGAACCAATATTCAGTTGCTTCAAAATTCCTTCAAACATATCTGGAATAACTGCTTCTCTACCGTATGTAAAAGCCGATGCAATCACATGTTTCTTTTTAGAAGATATAAAATCAAAAGTTTTCCGCATAAATTTAGTACAAGGGGAAGGTATAAAATCGCAATTTTCCAAAGCCCATTCTATTCCTTTTTCTTCTACTATATCTAAAAAATCATTAATCGGCCTTGTATTCGCGCCAATTTCATCCATCGCCTGCAAATAGAGATCAAAATGAGAAACTGCACCTCCTCCAATATCCTCATCAGACTCTTCCCCACAAACGATTTCATTAATAAGTCTGGCAGATTCATCTCTGGTATGCTCCGTAGGTAACCATAAGTCACCACTAGGACAAATATAATTCTGTAAACTCTTTGCAAGACTCATAAAATCCCAGACGGGAAATACATGATGCTCCATAAAAATACAAAGATCAGATTTTTTCTTAATAATATCTGTGGAAAGAAGTGGATGATTAGTTAATTCTATTTTTTTTGTTTCAATTGCATTCGTATTTAAATTCATTTTCAATAACTCCATTTTCAAAAACAGTTTAAAAAAAATCCTAAAATATCTTAAAATTGTTTGGATTTTATTAGATAAAAAGAAATTTTTAAATAGAAGTTATTTTCTGATAGTTCCAAAACTAAAGCCTGTTATAAGATGTTTTTGTATCAAAACTCCAAGAATCACAACCGGAATTGTTATAATGGTACCAATCGCCGCCTGAGGACCGTATAACCTTCCCTCAACAGCACTTTGAAACTTATTAAGTAGAACAGGCATGGTAGTTACTTTTGGTTGTGTAAGAGTAAGAGCAAGAAGAAATTCACTCCAATTTAAAATGAAAATAAATAGGAATGTAACAACCATTCCGGGAGCAACGAGAGGAATGACAACACGTCTAAGTGTATATAAACGACTTGACCCCATAATTCTTGCAGCGTGTTCTAAGGTATAAGGAACTTCATCAATAAAACTGAGCATCATCCAAATAACAAAAGGAAGAGTAGTAGCGACATAAAGCAAACTCAAGCCGATGTAACTGTCAAACAAACTAAATCTGAACTGAAATAACGTATCGGTTGCATATGGAATCAAGATAGCATAGTACATGACTATCGGGATTGCGATAACGATAGGAGGAACCATTCTAATAGTAAGAATAATATATCTAAAATTCTTTCCCCCAACGTTAAATCGAGAAATTGAATATGCCAAAAAAGTGCCTAATAGAAGTGCAATAAGAGAACTGACGGATGCTATAGAAGCAGAGTCTCCTAGAGCACCCCAAATTGTGTAGGCTTGATCGGTAGCTTCTCGACTAAGTTCCTCTCCCATTGAACTAAAAGCAAAAATTTGTCGATAATTATGTAACGTAGGCTCATAACCACCACCAAGAAAAGATGGGAACCAATTAGGAGGCCAGGCCACCCAATCTCCGGAATCTTTAAAGGAAGTGGATATCATCCAAAAAATGGGGAATAGAACGATACTGGACCATAATAACAAAATAAGATGACGGAAATAAGAAAAAAGATTATACCTTTTCACTAAGGAAATATCTTTTCTTTTATTTTCGAGAGTCTTTTTCATATATTTTGTTCCTCTTGAACTACCGCTCGCTCACGAACCAGCAAATGAATACCGTAAAAGATTAAAAATGAGAACATGATAAGTAAAAGTACCGAAGCAGCAGCTCCAAAACTGTATTTATTGAATATCCAGACTTGTCTCCACAAGAAGAATGCAATTGTTTCTGTTGCAGTTCCAGGCCCTCCAAAAGTAAGAAGAACAGCTTGATCAAATATTTTCAACGCTTCCATCAAACGTATAACTACTGCAATAATGATAGCGGGTTTTAAAAGAGGGAGATGTACCCAAAAAAATATTTGCCATCTACTAGCACCAAGAACGCGTGCTGCATTCGTCAACTGTTGCGGCAGAGCACTAAAACCGGATAAAAAAATCAGAAATGTTAGTGATGTCCATTGCCAAACATCTGCTAGAATAACAGCCCATTGTGCGGCAGTAGGATGGGACAACCATCTTATGCGAGGATTAATTCCAAACATTTCTAAAAATGGAGATAAAATCTGATTCAGCGGTCCAGAATCGACATATATCATAGAGAAATTATATCCTGCGACTACTGGCACTACCATCATCGGAATAAGGAAAATTGTTATATAAAATCTCCTTCCTCTAAAACTCTTATAAACAAGCATGGCAAGGAAAAATCCTATCAATAACTCTAAAATAACGGCTGTACCTGCAAAATAGAAAGTCCTACCTAGAGCCCACCAAAAATCTTCGGTTGTGATAACTTGCACATAACTACCAAGACCATCAAAATATGCTCTTTCAAAAGGACGATTAGCTCTCCACTTAAGAAGGCTGATATATACTGTTAGGATGAAAGGTATCGCCAATAAAAGAAGAAAAAAACCTTCAACTATTACAAAAGGAATAAGTCGGAATACCCTTTCTTTCCCTAGCCAAGCAACAAAGCCTGCTCTCTTTTTAGTAGACTTTACGGGATCAGCCACTTTTCTCCTTTCAAATCTTTTCAGAAAAAAAGAACAAACTCACTCTGACACATAACTGCACCAGAGTGAGTGTTCTACCTCATATAGAAACTAGAATTTATCTATATATGCTCCGCCTTCAACACTCTTTCTCCAAGATTTTATCTGCTCTTTACGACCGATATCATCTGTGATTCTATTCCATCCTTTTTCGATTTTCTGAGCCGCTTTTTTTGCAGACATATTTCCTTGCATCACCTGAGCAAGGTTCTTATCTAAAACATTAAAATATTCGTAGTTACCTTCGATCATCAGTAAAGAAATTGCGTTCTTAGCATTTTTCATTGTCATTTTCACAAAAGGTTCTGTGTGTTTAGCAAGAACTGCCTTGTTCGTTAGATTAGATTTTCGCATTGGATCCCAAAAACCCTTTGGATCTGCGATTGCTTCGTCACCTTTAATTGGACCTGTAAACCATTGAATAAAATAATAGGCTAATTCTGGATGCTTGCTATATCGATTAACCATATATCCAGTACCGGCAGCTTGAGGTGCACGACGTACTAACTTTCCATTAACGTTCACAGCAGGTACCGGACATGCAAGTTGATTTCCACTAATCTTGCTCTTTGGACTTCGATTTGCATATCCCATTGCAGAGGGAAAAGACATAAACGAAAATGCTTGGCCACTACCCCAATGAGGATAAAGTTGAGGAGTTCCCCATCCTTGAACATCTGGTGGCATATATTTCACTATCGAAGAGAATTCTTTTATAGCTCTTATACCATTAGAAGAATTTATAGTTGGATTCATATTCTTATCAAAAAGAAGTCCACCTAAATATGCTGGGAAATGACGGTAGGAAAAATTAATACTCCTATATGCTTGGGCACCATAAAGAGGTTTTGTAAATTTTTTGCCCCATCTTTTCTGTCCTTTCTTGGTATGAAAAAACTTTGCCATCTGTTCCCATTCTGCCATTGTTTTAGGACAACCAGGTTCTTTCCCAAATTTCGCCTTATACTCGGCAGCACCCAGTTTCATTATATCCGAACGCAAAAACAGAGCGATATGATCACCGTCTAAAATAAACCAATAATTCTTTCCGTTGTAAGTCTGTTGTGCACGAAGACCGGGATCTATTCCAGAGAAATCAGGTTTGCCTTTCTTGATATATTGATCAAGAGGCTGAAGCACTCCTGCACCAGCTGCATCCGGAACGACATAAGGAAAATGATTTAAAATATCATATTGTCCTGTTTTGGCTACTGCTTCTGCCATGATCTTTGACGGAATATCCGTATACCCGTACTGTACCGTTTTAATTTTGATTCCTGTCAGTTTTTCCCATTGTCTTAGATATTTCGGCTGAGAATTCTTGAAAAGAGATATTAAAAGCATGGTCTGAGTGGGATTCTTAAGATTATGTTTCTTAATGTAAGATTTTGCGCCATTAATAGCTCTTTCTTCGACAGTTGCTCCAGGCAAAGACTTCGCATATCCAAATGTGACAGATACAACTAAGAAAACAAAAAGTAGTGCTATTCCCTGAATTATTCGCTTCATAGAAACTCCTCCTTTTCTCTTAAAGTTGTCATGTCGTCAGTTAAGAAGACACGGTAAAAATGGGTTCATAAAAACCCTTAGGATCAAATATAAATTTCACAATAATCTTCAGTCTTTTTTTTAAAACTATTCTAATCGATCTCCATTTTCATTATCAAAAAAGTGCAAACCCTTAGGATCAAAAGTAAAATGAATACTATCTCCAGCCGCAAATTCTCTATCCGCATCAACTTTTCCTACAAGAAGGTCTTCTGTCCCGTAGGAAAAGAAAACAAGCGTTTCGTCACCAAGAGGCTCTATCAATTCAACTCTTGCTTCCGCCCCATTTTCACTAATAATTACATTTTCGGATCGAACACCAAGGTTTATACTCTCTCCAATAATTGATTCAGGAATTAGACCTTTCGGTAATGAAACTTCAAAAGAACCTGAACTAAAAGTTGCACTAGAACTAAAAATAAGACTGCTTGAACTAGAAA
>CAYWAX010000086.1:0-8349 GCA_964456425.1 uncultured Nitrospinaceae bacterium
ACTGGTGGACAGGCATCAACGAGTAGTTACGGAGGACAAGATGCCAAGATGAGTCAGCATGGAAAAGTTGTTCATGGTAAAACCGAAGCAAGAAAAGAACTTAGTACAATATGTTTGATGCACGGGGATGTATATGTTTCTCAGACAACTTGTGCACATGTAAACCATTTTTATCGTTCGATAATGGAAGCGAATGAGTTCCCTGGCCCTGCGGTTATAAATGTTTTTACAACATGTCAACCAGAACACGGTGTTGCAGATGATATGGCCGGAGCTCAGGCAAAATTAGCGGCAGACAGTAGAGCTTTTCCTGTTTTCACATATGATCCAAGGCGTGGAGATACGATCAAAGAGAGAATGAATCTCACGGGCAATCCTTCTCCAAATAAAGACTGGTATGTGAATCCTAAGACTAAAGAAGAAGTGACCTTTATAGATTTTGCAAGAACTGAAGGTCGTTTTGCAAAACAATTTGATAAAGAGGGTAATCCTTCGGAAGTCTTATTAGCTACTAACGAAGAAAGACTGAAAAACTGGCATCGACTTCAAGAACTTGCTGGTCTTCGTTAAGCTTTTCTTGTTTTAAATTCTTATTTGGTCTCAAGGTCTTCGAAAACTTTGTAGATAACTGAGCTATCAAGTTCCCCATAATCAGATTTCCCTCCTAGTTGATAAATAGGAAGGCAAGCCTTTCCGACTGGAGTTGAAGACTCCGTTTTTTTTGCAAGTGTAAGGCCTAATTTCATATCTTTAATCATTGTGGCTAATGAACTTACCGGATCAGAGAATTTGTGTCCTAACATTCTGGCACCTCTTTTTTCAAGTTGTTTTCCTGAGGCAGCACTTCTTAGTAGACACTCTAGAAGGAGATCCTTTTTTATACCTGAACGAAGTCCTATCCTTAATGTTTCTGCAATTGAACAGCGTTCAAGACATGTCAAATAATTTATGATCACTTTCATAGTTGCGCCAGAACCAGCTTTCCCGCAATAAATCTGATCTGATAAAAGATTATCTAGAAGTGGTTTAATTTTTTTATGTATTTTTTCTTCTCCACCGATTAAGAAAAGACCGATTCTATTTTTTACATCCTTACTATTTCCACTTATACATCCTTCCAAAAAATCTAATTTAGAAGTTTTACAAAGAGAACTAATTTTTCTGGTGTCATCCGGGTCCGAGGTTGTGGTGTCTATAATTATTTTTTTTGAATTTTTTTTCTTTATATGTGTATAACCATTCGGACCTTTTGCACAATTTAAAGAAATTTTCGAGTTTGGAACTGATATAAATGTGATATCTGCATTTTCTACGACTTCCTTTGCAGAATCGAGAACTTTGCCTCCTTTTCTTTTGAACCTTCTTCTTGCCAATGGAACAGGGTCTGTACCAAAAATTTTATAACCATCTTCCATTAAGTTATTTGTGAAAGCCTGTCCCATTAATCCGAGACCAATAAATCCAATAGTCTTTTTTTTTGATTGCATATTATCTCCAAAAAATTCTGTTTATTATTCGTTTGGAATAAGAACGACTTTTACAGCGCCGTCTTTTCTTTCTCTCATCATTTTAATTCCCTCTTCAACCATTGAAAGGGGAATTTGGTGTGTGATCATATCGCTAACATTGAGATTTCCTGAAACAACGTGATCAATGCACGGTTGAAATGAATAAGGATGTCCCCTTGAACCAATAATGACTTTCTCTAAATGTTGAATAGGCTGAAAATCGATAGGTATATCTATTCCAGAAACCCCAACAATTACAGTTCTTCCTCCCTTGCATAACATGTCAATTGATTGTTGAATTGTTTTAGATTGATTTCCTCCGACTATTTCGAAGCTAACTTCTGCCCCTTCACCATCTGTTAGGACTTTGACTTTTTCTACTGGGTCAACCTCCATCGCATTGATTGTTTCATCAGCCCCCATTTTTTTTGCAAGAGAAAGCCTATCTTCAACCGTATCAATGGCAATTACTCTTGCACCAATTTGTTTTGCGCAAGCTAGAGTGCACAAACCTATGGGACCAACACCTATTATTGCAGCAGTTTCATTCTTTTTTAAATTTGCACGGTTATTTACTACATGATATCCAGTTGCAAGTGTTTGCATTACCGATGCGGTTGCATTATCTAATTCATCCGGAATAGGAACAAGTTTATTCGCTGGTGCAATTACATGTTGACTATATCCTCCATCTATCGTAGTTCCGATAGACCTAGAGTTATTACATAAATTTTCTCGATTAGATTTACAGTATCGGCACTCTCCACATGCAACATGATTCTCTATGCAAACTCTGTTCCCTATAATATCTTTTGAAACATCCTTCCCAACATCAACAACTTTCCCCATAAGTTCATGTCCAGGCACTACTGGCAAACGAGCTCTTTTGGTATGACCGTCAATTAAGTGAAAATCACTTCCACAAATTGCACATGCTTTTACTTCTACAAGAACTTCATCTTCTCCTGGATTAGGAATATCTCTCATTTCTAGACAAAGATTCTTTGGCTCTTTTAAAATAGCCGCGAGTGACTGAGATTTTTCCAAAAAAGTCTCCTTTAAAATATTTGTTGTTTTATCCAATATAATAATTTTATTTTGACGTTGCTAGTGTTGTGTTTTTTTTTTATTTGTTAGACTTATACTCATATCATATGATTATTTCATGAGGTTTGCATGGTTGTTCCTAAAAAACAAATAGGTATAGGTTTAGTAGGTGCTGGGAGAATGGGTTCTTTGAGAGCTCACCTGTCCGCTACTTCTCCGCAAGTAGATTTTCTTGCAATATCAGATATTGATAAGGAAAAAGCTAAAGGTCTCGCACAACAGACGGAAGCAGCTTTTTTTTCTGATGATAATAAAGCCGTTATTGAGAATCCAAATGTAGATGCAGTAATTGTTTCTACTCCTGAAGGGGAACATACTGAGTGGATTTGTCTCGCTCTTGAAAATCAAAAGCCTGTTTTGGTTGAGAAACCAATTGCATTAAGTCTAGAAGATGCAGATAAGATCCTAGAAGTACAGAAAAAAACTGGGACAGAACTATATATAGGATATACGCAACGTCTTAGAAGAAAGTTTCTCTCTGTTAAAGAACATATTCAAGATGGTCGTCTTGGCAAAGTCATGTCAGGTAGGCTTTGTATATACAATCCAATGTCTGTTGCTAAACAAGTTTATCAAAGAGCACCACATGCTAGTCCAATTTCTGATGCTTTAACATATATGGCTGATATGGCTCTCTGGTTTTTTGAACCTTTGAAACCAGTCCGAGTTTATGCTCTTGGTGGGAGTAAGATTTTTTCTGAACATCCTGATCAATTAGGAGATTATGGTTGGGCGATAGTTACTTTTGAAGACGGGTCTGCTGTTAATCTTGGTTCTTCTTGGATACTTCCTGAAAAATGGCCTGCTACGGTAGCTACTATTAGTATGGATATTTTTGGAAGTGAAGGAGCTATTAGAATTGATGATGGCCATAAAGACGTAATGATGGTTAGCGAGGAAGAAACACCCTCTTCTTATGTTCCTGATTCTTCTTTTAATGTTTCTTTTTTAGGTTCTGCTATGCCAGGAGATTGGGTAGTTGGAGAGTTTGTTGGACCTATGAGAGACGAAACTAGATTATTTGTTGAGAGGGTAACTACTGGAAAAGAGATTCCTCTCTGTGATGCGAATGCCGGAAGGAATGCTCTTGAACTAACAGTTGCTATGGAAACTAGTGCAAGGCAAGGCGGAAAGGTTATTGATTTACCTTTGAAAGGATAAAAATTGAAACAGATTGGTGTTGGTATAATTGGTTCAGGTCGAATGGGTAGATTAAGGGCTAATCTTGCATCAACTTCTCCTGAAGTAAGTTTTTTAGCTCTGTCAGATCAAAATATTGAAAATGCAAAGAGACTGGCTGAAGAAGTTAATGCAGATTTTTTTTCAGAGGATAATGAAGCGGTTTTAAATCATCCTGACGTAGATGCGGTTATCGTTTCTACTCCTGAGTTTGCACACGCGGATCCTGTTTGTAGGGCTATTGAATTAGGAAAGCCGGTCTTATGTGAAAAGCCTATTTCTCTCTCGTTGGAAGACGCTGATAAAATTATAAACTGTTTGCATGAGCATAATGGAAATTTGCACATTGGATATACTCAAAGAGTACGAAGGCGCTTTTTAAATGCGAAAGAACAAATTAGTCAGGGAAAGTTAGGCGAACTCCAAACTGCTAGGGCTACCCTCTATAATATTATGTCAGGTGGCGCGGAAATTTATAAACGCGCACCCCACGCTGGTCCTGTCACGGATACATTAACTTACATGGTTGATATTTCATTATGGTATTTCGAGGGTAGAAGACCAGTAAGTGTATATGCACAAGGAGGTAGCGAAATTTTTCCTCATCATCCTATGGGTTGTGGCGATTGGGCTTGGGCTATTTTAAGTCTCGATGACGGTAGTTCAATTAACTTTGGTTGTTCCTGGATTTTGCCGGACAATTGGCCTTCTAATGTAACTTCTATGGATATGGAAGTTATGGGTGATAAGGGTGCAATTTTTATTGATGATTCTCATAAATCTTCAATTCTGGCTACTTCTAAAGGTGTCCCATCTCCTTATGTCCCAGATTTTAAGACTAATGTTGTTTTTCTAGAGAGTATGATGGCAGGTGACTTTCTAGTAGGAGATTTTTGGGGTCCTATGAGAGATGAAACGCGTTACTGGCTAGATCATGTCGTTGCAGGAAAATCAATTCCTTTAACAAATCCTGAACACGCTCGAACTACCCTTGAGGTCACACTCGCAATTGAGAAAAGTGCGAAAGAGTCGCAGCCTATCGTTTTTCCTTTATCTGTTGATTGATTCTTTTTTAGTTTTTTAGAGCAAAACTCTAAGTATGGAGTCTGATTTGCGTGAAATTACTATTAATGAAGATTTCTTCCTGAGAATTTTTGAAAACAAAAAAGAATTAAGAGTTCAGATGAGTGGAGATTTAGATTTTAGAATTTTCTCATTGGTCGATACTGCGATAAAAGAAAATATAGATGAATTTGAGATTCCTATTTTGAGAATAGATATGGAAGATCTAGAGTTTGAAGATTCTAAAAGTATCGTAAAGTTTGTTTCTTTAGTTCGCTCCTTGTTGATTTCCCATGAAAGAATTTTTATTTGTTATGCTCCACAAATTTTCGCACATACTTTATACAGAATAAACATGCTAGATTCTTCGGAGAAAATTGTTTTATTAGAAACAAAAAAAGATGTGGGTTATGCTAGCTAACTTAGACGGTGTTTTGTTTTTTTCTGAACGCTGTACTACACTGCATTTTTTTTTAAGAACTTTGATAACTGATGCGCTATTATAATTTCATTAAATTTCAGGAGACCATAGATGGCAGAAATACATCCTTTAATAAAAAATAGAAGAAGTAAGAGGGATTTTAATGGAGTTCCACCAAAACCGGATGAATTAAATGCATTGTTAGAAGCATTCCGTTGGGCACCATCAGGAAGCAATAAACAACCATGGAGAGTAATTGTAACTCAATCAGAAGAGTCAAATAATGCTTTTGACGAATGTTTGAATGAAGGCAATCGTCAGTGGGCGGCTGAAGCTCCGACTAAAATGATCATACTTGGGAATCCAGAAGAACAACCAGAACGAAATGGATTGCAGAGATGGTTGATCGATGTTGGTATGGCATTGCAAAATCTTTTGTTGCAGGGAAGTGCATTAGAACTCACGGTCCATGCTATGGCAGGATGGGATGAAGAAAAGATTCTTGAAAAATTTAAGATACCAGCTCCCTATAGAGTTGTTGCTCTTTTTGCAGTCGGTTATCCAGGGAATTTTGAAGATTTGCCTCCAGAAGTTCAGGAAAAGGATAAAAAACCATCAACAAGAAAATCTTTGAGTGAATTTGTTTTTTGTGACAATTTTGAAAATGTATGGAATTCTTAGACTGGATACTTGATTTTTAATGAATTCAAAATATTTAATTTCTTTAATTTAATGTTGTAGGGCTTTTGTTTTGTTCCCAGAGGATTTCATTCAAAAACTGATTGTATCTCTTCCAGCAATTTTAATTGCTTTGACTGTACATGAAGTTGCTCATGGTTGGACCGCTTCTAAATTAGGAGATCAAACTGCAAGGTATATGGGACGCCTCAGTTTGAATCCTTTGGTTCATCTAGATCCTCTAGGTACTCTGGCTTTTGTAATATCGCTTGCTGCTGGGATTGGTTTCGGTTGGGCAAAGCCTGTCCCCGTCGATACATCGAATCTAAAAAATCCAAAAAAAGATATGATTTGGATAGCTCTGGCAGGACCGGTTTCTAATTTTTTTCTTGCTATTTTAAGTTTGTTTGTTTTACTTGAAATGCGACATTTTGGAATTCATCTAAGTTTTGTTGGAGAGCCGATTTATAGGATGCTGCATATGAGTTTTATAGTAAATACAGCCCTTGCTGCATTTAATTTAGTCCCAATTTTACCATTCGATGGAGGAAGAATACTATATGGTCTTCTTCCAAGACGACTTGCTTTTAACTATTCAAGATTAGAACCCTATGGTTTTTTTATAATCCTTGGTTTGATATTGTTTGATAAGCTTATAGTAATCATGTCCCCAATTTTTTATTTTTTACTTGCTACTGAGCGGATATTTGCTATGAATTTGTTTAAAATATTCTCTTGGTTTTAAAATTATTTTTTAGGAATTTATATGACATCAAAAGTTCGTTTCCTATCTGGAGTACAGCCTTCTGGAAGATTGCATATCGGCAACTATTTTGGTGCTCTTCACCAGCATATAGCCTTGCAAGAAGAGGGAGAGGCCTTCTATTTTATAGCCAATTATCATGCGATGACTTCCGTACAAGATCCGGAATTACTTTCTCAGCAAACTTTTGACGTTGCACTTGATTATTTGTCCTTAGGATTAGACCCTAAAAAAGCAGTTTTTTTCAGACAAAATGATGTGCCCGAGGTGAGTGAATTATCATGGATTTTATCCTGTATTACGGGAAAAGGGCTTCTTGATCGTGCGACTTCGTATAAAGATAAAGTGCAAAGAGGAATTAGTCCCTCGATGGGTTTGTACACTTATCCTATATTAATGGCAGCTGATATTTTGATTTATCGATCCAATGTCGTACCTGTTGGAGAGGACCAAATCCAACATATAGAAATGACGAGAGATATTGCACAATCTTTTAATAATACATATGAAGAGATTTTCCCGCTTCCTTCTTTTAGATTGGATAAGGGAGCAAAAGTTCCAGGGATTGATGGGCAAAAAATGAGTAAAAGTTATGGGAATACGATAGAAATTTTTGATGAAGGAAAATCGCTTCGAAAGAAAATTATGTCTATTGTAACTGATTCAACTTCGATTGAAGAGCCGAAAGATCCAGAAACTTGTAATGTTTTTAGTCTTTTTAAGCTGTTTGCTGATGAAAAAGAACAGAATTCTTTGCGTGAACAATATTTAGCGGGAGGATTAGGATATGGAGATGCAAAAAAAATGCTACTTGAACAGGCAGATAATTTTTTCGCCCCTTTTAGAAAAGAACGTGAAAAATTAAAAGCAGACAAGGAATATGTCAATCAAATATTGAAATCTGGTGGTGAAAAGGCACGGGAAGAGGCCCGTACAACAATGGAATCTGTTTATAAAGCTGTTGGGCTATCGTATCATTAAGAGTCGTTATAAATTTGTTTTAATAGGAGAAGACTTTGGTTGAAGATTATAAAATTTTTTTAAACTTACCTAATTTCCAATGAAAGCAAACCTATCTGTTAGAGAGCCGGAAATGCTTTCTGAATGGCATGAGAAAGATATTTATCGACAGATACGAAATCAATCTAAGGGTAGAGAAAAATACATTCTCCACGATGGCCCTCCTTATGCAAACGGAAATATTCATATGGGAACTGTTTTGAACAAAATTTTAAAAGACATAATTGTTAAGTCAAAACAAATGTCTGGATTTGATGCGGCATATGTTCCTGGTTGGGATTGTCACGGTTTGCCGATTGAGCATCAAGTAGATAAAGAATTAGGAAAAAAGCGGTTTGAAATTTCTCCAATTGAAAAACGTGCACTATGTAGAAAGTATGCAGAAAAATTTATTGATATACAAAGAGAAGAATTTATGCGCCTAGGTGTTTTTGGTGATTGGGAAAATCCCTATCTAACTATGAGTTTTGATTATGAAGCTGCAACAGTTCGAGAACTCGGACGTTTTATGGATGCTGGAAACGTTTATCTAGGATTGAAACCTGTACATTGGGCACCTGGATTACGAACGGCTCTTGCAGAAGCTGAAGTTGAATATGAGGAGATAACAA
>CAYWAX010000087.1:0-8177 GCA_964456425.1 uncultured Nitrospinaceae bacterium
TTAAATTCTCTCCCAATTTTGGAAGGACTAGTTGATTTTTTTCAGCATTATCAGCTAGTAAAACAGCAGTTCCACCAGAATGGGTTATTATTCCTATCGAATTTCCCTTTGGTTTTGGGGAGTAAGCGAATAAATAACAAGTTTCAATTAATTTTTCAGGTGACGACACTTCTGTTATGCCAAGTGATTGAAAAACTCCCTTGTAAGTTTCTTTTTTGTCAGAAATTGCCCCAGTGTGCGATTTCATTACCTTTTTGCCACTTTTACTTGTACCTATTTTACATACGATTATTGGTTTTTTAACTTCCAGAGCTTTTTTTGCATATTTGATAAATTTTTTCCCATCTCGAATTGTTTCTAAAATCAATGCAATAACTTTCACTTTTGGATGTTCTACAAGATATTCGAGAGACTCTTCCATTGTCACATCACATTCATTCCCAGTGGATATAGAAATAGCGATCCCATCTTCTCTTTCTGCAACTGAGTTATGAATAAAACTTCCTGTTCCTCCGCTTTGTGTAATCAATCCGATTGAACCAGTTCGTATTTGCTTAGCGGGCCTTTCTAAACATGTTAGAAAACTCAATACTGTCCGTGACATAGGATTAATAATTCCTGCAGAATTAGGACCTAGGATTCTTAGGTTTCCTTCTGATGCAATTTTTTTTATTTTTTTCTCTAGCTTCTTTCCTTCAGCGCTATTTTCGGAAAAACCACCACTGAAAAGTATGGCTGACCCCGCTTTTATTTCAACAGCATCCATTATTATTTTAGGTGCAGTACTAGGAGGAGTAGCGATAATGATTGTATCTGGTGGGGCAGGTAACTCAAGAAGGCTTGAAAAAATTTCAATACCAGAAATCTTAGGTTTTTTTGGGTTGATTCCCCAAATTTTTCCCTTATAACCAAACTTCTTTAAAAACGAGAGTACTCTTTGTCCATGCTTGGTTTTGTCATTTGAAATGCCAACAATAGCAACGGAATTTGGTTCAAAGAGTTTAGATAGCTTGTGTATTTTCTTCACAAATTATATTTCTTCTATATATATATATATAACCTATTTTCATTAAAAATAAAAAAATATGCAAATTAAAACCTTTTTTGATTTGTTTACTCTTATATGTTTATACTTGCTTAAGTTTTAAAGGTTAAGTATACAGTTAATGTTACATGTTGTTGCCCCCTCTTTATTTGAGGATTCTTTTGAAATTTCTTTTTGTCTATCCTAATGTCCAAAAAGTTTGGGCTCCGCGCCTAGGAATCTCTGTTTTATCAGCTGTGCTAAAAAAACACGGTCATGAAACTTCTCTTTTTGATTCGACCATGATGAAAGGGGAGGATATTAAAAAGAATTTCTCTGCTTCTGTTGAAGAATTTAGTCCTGATGCAATTGGTTTTAGCGTTTTAAGTAATGAGTGGGCTCTTACAAGAGATTTGCTAAAGCTTGATTGTATTTCAAACATCCCCAAAATTGTAGGTGGACATCATCCTACAGTTGATGCTGAAGATTGCCTTGCACATTGTGATTATGTGGTTAAAGGTGAGGGAGAAGATGCACTCATAGAACTCGTAGATGCAATTGAAAATGGTCGTGATACAAGCGGAATACCTAATGTGTGGTCTAGAAATCTTCTAGGAATTGAAGTGAAGAATGATATGCGAGATTTAATAGGAGATCTCGATGAATATCCCATCCCTGATTGGGGTATTTACTCATTAGAACACTATACAAGAAATTTTTTGATAGATGTGAAACCAGGAACTAGTATAATTGGACAATTTGAGGGAAGCCGAGGGTGTCCTTATCATTGTACTTATTGTAGCAGTCCCCATGTTATGGGTATGTATAAAGATAAAGGAACATGGCGAAGAGAAAAATCTCCTCAACGTTTAATGGAAGAGATCAAGGATTTTGAAAAGACTTATGGGCTAGATATGATTTATTTTGTTGATGAAATTTTTTTGACCCAGTTGGCTAGATTAGAAGAGATGGCCGATATTTTCTCAGAAAAAGTTAAAAAACCATTCTTGTTTATGGAAAGACCGGAAATGGTAAAAGAAGAAAAAATAAAAGCAGCGGCCAAGGCGGGTGCTTACAGCATGTCCATAGGAGTAGAAAGTGGAGATGAAGAGTTCAGAAGAAGAGTGTTGAATCGAAAAATGTCAGAAAAAGTGATAATAGATGCTTTTGGGATGGCCAGAAAACACGGAGTTAAAACTCACGCATTTAATATGGTAGGTTTGCCATTTGATGATAGAGATAGAATGATAACTACCAGAGAATTGATGAAAAGGGTAAAGCCAGACACTGCTCAGTTTAGTGTATTTTATCCTTTAGTAGGAACAAAATTAAGAGACGTTTGTATTGAAGAAGGATTTATGGAAGCCGACAATGAAATGCCAGAAAACTATTATGCTAATTCAGTTTTAGATATGCCTTCTATGAGTAGAAAAGATATTCTCAAATATCAAACTATTTTAGAAATACTTTGCGGAAGGGAAGGGAAATGGTCCGATTTCTTGTGGTGGATGTATGAAACATTCCCCGTTACATTGAAGTTTAGGAGACGTTTGAAATTTCTTGGAGAACCAGTTCGTTATTTGAAAACTTATGGTTTTTTCGGAAGCTTTGGACGTTTGATCTTCAAGTTTAAACGCAGGTTTCGAGATAAAAGAGTTAAAAAAGATGTGGAATCCTCTCAACCTTATTCCTTTAGTCGTCCTGGCAAATAGTAGGCTTAAGATTTTGATGCAAAACTTATATTTTTTCTAGAACTAAATTATTATTTAATAGATTTGTAAATCTTAGACTTGAAATCTTTCTGGAGGAAAGAAAATTTTAAAAGGAAAGAATATTCTTGTTACTGGTGGCGGGAGTGGGATAGGAAGAGCTACTTCTTTGCTAGCCTCTAGAGAAGGAGCGTGTGTAGCAATCGCAGATATAAATATTGATTCTGCAAAAGAGACTCAAGCTTTAATTGAAAAAGAAGGAGGCGAAGCTTTTTCGGTCTATGTTGACACATCAATAAAAGAAGAAGTTTCTACTATGACTAAAGAAGTTATGGAAAAATTTTCTAAGATTGATGGCTTGGTCTGTTGCGCAATAAAGTTAGTTCCAGGAAAATTAGAAGAGTTGCCTGAAGAAGACTGGGATATGGTTATGGATATTGGGTTGAAAGGATATTTTCTTTGTGCGCAGTCAATAGGAACACGAATGCTTTCTGAAGGGAAAGGATCTATCGTATTTGTTTCTTCTATTGGAGGTATGCAGACATATCCTTTTGCTGGGGCTTATAGTGTCTGTAAAGCAGGTACAATAATGCTGGGCAAACTTTTTGGAGTTGAGTGGGCTGATCGAGGAATTAGGGCAAATTCTGTTTCTCCAGGACAGGTTATAACTCCTATGACTCAATCTATGTTTGATGATCCAGATATTGCTGCAGGGAGAGCTTCTGTTGTTCCAATGGGTAGAGTTGCTAAACCTGAAGAAATAGCCGAGGGATGTATTTTTCTTTTGTCAGATCGTTCAAAATTTATCACAGGAATCAATTTGCCTATTGACGGCGGGCAGGTTGAAAGTAAGATGATGCATACTCCTGGGAGAAAATGGGGTGGAAAAGAATTGAAATAATTTCTTTTCATTTATAGGTTTTTTCGAAATTTGATTGTATGTTTTGATTTCTAATTTTTATTTTTTTGATAATAAGAACGTTAGATTCTAATAGAGGAGAAAGTAATGTTTTTGAATAAGTTGATATGTAACAGATTTGTTTTTGTAATTACTTTAGTTTTTTCTAATGTTTCCTTAGTTCATGCAGCAGATGCTGCAAGTGTTGGTTTTGGAACGGGAATAATGCTATCAGTGGTGTACGGTCTTATCTCTATCATTCTATTAATGATTGGATATAAAATTTTCGAATGGATTACGCCCTTTTCAGTATCAGATGCGTTGTCTAAAGATCAAAATCTAGGTGTAGGAATTTCTGTTGGAGCTATATTCATTGCAATTGCAATAATACTGGCTGCCGTCTTATAAGAGTTTTTTTTAAAGTTAAGAAAAAGGATTTAGACTGGAAGACATATTCCTTGTTCTTCAGTCAATTTATCCCAATTCTTTTCTACTCTTGTTTTTAACTCATCCATAAATTCTCGAGTTAAAAAACTAGGCATTTTTACGTTTTGGTTGTTTCCTTCATAGACCCGAGAAGGAACGTCATACTCTTCATCGGTAAATCCTACTTTTTTCTCTAAGAGTCTACCTAGTAGGTAGGACCTTAGTATTGCTCCATCGATATCTTCTTTTGTAACAGAAGTTCCAAAAACATCATTAATACTAGCTACTACATCTTCGTTAGGTGAGCCTGCAAACTTGCACAAACCAATAAGGTCATCTCTTGTATAATATATACCTCCCATTACTGCATTTTCCCAATAATCAATGTCTGTTTTTTGTCCATCTAAAATTAGCAATAGAAAAGTTCTCATGCTCATATGTCCACCAGCTAATGCCCAAGGATATCCTGGATTAGTTTCTGGCAAATATGCTGGATACTCTAGTCCTTTGCCTTGCATAGCAAATGAAAGGTCTCCACATTGAAGGGCAAGTCGAAGTGACCCCTGACCGAGTTCTTCACACTCTCCCGCCGCACATTTTCTTATTAAGGACATCATTTTTTGTGCATCTCCAAATTGAATTCCTTCAAGTACTTGGTTGTCGGGATTTTTCTTATTCCATTCCATTGCATAACTTATAGTTGCACCAATACTGATAGAGTCATATCCCATTCGGTCAACTAGCTCGACCAAATCCAAAGATTCTTCTTGATCATATACGCCACAATTGGCAGTAATCAGATCTAGAGGTTCATAGTCAAATTTAACTCTGAACTTTCCTTTGTCTGCTTTTCTGCCCTCACGGTCTTCTCCCTCTGGTCTGTCATATATATTCTTGTGACATGATATTCCGCATTTAAAACATGACTCATCTTTGATTACATATGGTTCTTCAAAAGCACTTCGGTAGAGTGGAAGCGAGTCATCATTTCCAGGTGCCCAGAAATTATTTTCTGGAAGACATCCTAAAGGATGGAGCCCAGCAATATTCCTCCAAGTCCCCCCCCCTCCATCTCCTTTATAATCATCTCTATAATTTTTCGATCCAGCTCCTCTTGAAATTGTTTTGTTTGCTTCTTTCACAACTTCTGTAACAGGAGATTTGTCATCAGGAGACTGTGCGACTATAGCAAGTAAATTTTTCGAACCCATAACACCACCGAATCCACCTCGTCCACAAAATCTGGGTTTACATTCACGACTTTTAAGTTGGTTTTCTGTACTTAAAACAATGGATGCCATACGATTAGATTCGTAATTTTCACCTGAAGGAGCTATTACAGCAAAATGCGCATCTTCATATTCGTCTGCAAGTGACATTATTTTTTCGTGGCTGTCTTTTCCAGTTAATTTGTCTGCACTTACTAACGACAAATTAGGAAGACCACCGACCTCATCACTTTGAATAACTAAAGTCAGAGGAACATCACTTTTCCCTAAAAAAATAATTTCATCTATACCTGTGCCAGCAATTTTTGTTCCAAATTTTCCCGAACCTGCAGACCACATTGCTGATGGCGCACCTTTTCTTGTGCTTTTTAAAGGACTATATCCACCAAAGAAAGTTCTTAGACCAGTCATTACATTAGTTCCTGAGAAACAACCTAGTTCCATGACTAGAGGTGCAGAAGAATCAAATGCATTTGAAACATCGTAATTTGCTAGGACTTTAAAAAGTCTTCCTATGCCACCTAGGAATTCGTCTATTGTTTCACAATTCTTTTCTTCAATATGAATAGTCTTGTCAGATAAATTTACAGTTACTGATCTATATTTGTAATCAGTCGGTTGATTGTTCCCATTTGAATTTTCAGTCCACATTATAGAATATATCCTTTCAATGAAGTTCAAGGTCATCATTAAAAAACTAAATTTTGACTATTATTTCTTTTTTCAGGTGTACGAGCAAGAGTGGTTCTTTAAAATTACTCTTGTTTTTATTTGTTTCCCCATATTTTTTTAAGTGAAGTAACGATTTCTCCTATTGTAGCATGTAATTTAATTGCATGCATAATTGAGGGAATAAGATTATTATTCGATTTTGCAGATTTTTCTAGTTTTTCAAGTCCTTCTGTTACCTGAGTAGAGTCTCTATCATTCTTAATTTTTTCAAGTCTTTTTATTTGTGTTTTCTCTATTTCTTTTTGATTTGGATGAATGGAAAATGATTTTTTTTCTTCCGATTCTTCAAGATATTTATTTAGTCCCAAAATCACATGTTCTCCTGCTTTGATTTTGTTTTTTAGATTCATACGACTTTTGAGTGACCATTTCTGTAAAATCCCTTTTTCAATACAAAAAATGATTCCCCCATTGGAGTTAATTTCTTTTGAAAGGGTCACTACTTCGTTAGAAATTTGTTGAGTAAGGTTTTCCACGAAATAAGAGCCAGAAAAAAGATTTTCTGAATTCGACAAACCTGTTTCTTCTAGAAGAATCTGTTGTGTTCTTATTGCTAATAGTAAATTATTTTCATTGAACTTAGAGAAATGTTTATCGAATGAACCGCAAGATATTGAGTTAGCACCACCGTAAGAAGATGCCATTACTTGGAATGCGATCCGAACTAAATTGTTTTCTAGTTGAGTAGAAACTGAATTTATAGGTTCACATTTTGCGTTGAAATTTATAGATTTGTTTTTTTCCTCTTTTGCTTGAAAATTATTAGATATCAGTTTGTACCAAAGATTTCTTGCGGCTCTGTATTTTGCAATTTCCTCAAAAAAATCTGATTTCGTATGGAAGGTGAAACTGATCTTGTCAGAAAAATCGTCTATATCCAAACCATGTGCGATACAACTATTTATGTAAGTTTCTGTTTTGGATAGACTGAATGCTATTTCTTGAGTCGCTGTGATTTCAGGATATATTTCACGTGTTCCTTGAGTGTTTATCGCACAAAAAGAAGGTGTTGTTTTGGTAATAAATTCTACTGTATCTGTTAAAAGTTTTAAGGAATGATGAAGTGGGAATAACAACTTTTGATTGGAGATAACTCCGTTGAGAATATCATTACGGACTGAACCTCTAAGTTTTTTCAAGGGAATTTTTCTTTTTTCAGAAATCAAAATAAACATTGCGTATAAAATTGGAGCTGTATAGTCACTTTCTAACGTAATTGATAATTTTTCAATTGGGATGTTTTGGAGAACGATTTCAAGATCTTCAATGGTGTCAATTGGCACACCTGTTTTTCCGACAAGTTCACGAGACTTTAAGTCGTCGCTATCAATGCCTAATAGTGTCGGTTCATCAAATTCTAATGATAGATTAGTATGTCCATGTTTAGTCAAAAAAAGTAATTCGCTATTTATTTTTTCAGGATTCCCTGCAGATGTACTTTGGTGAAAGTCCCAAGAGTTTAACTTTGAATCTTTTTCTAGATTTGAAGTTTTATTATTTGGAAGATCTTCTTTCGAATAGACCTCTTTTATTTCAAACCCAGAATAGGAGGAGAATCTTTTTATAGTTTTTCCCTTTTTCACTTTTAGGTTTAATTTATAGAAACCCAGTATTGTACATTTCTGTTCAAGGTTGCAAGTAATTGAATTTCTATATTTTTAAAAATTTTCTTAAAGAAAAAAGCAAGGGAGGCGAAGTATGTGTTTTCTACCAATACTTTTCGTAGTGAATGTTTCCTTTTCGTTTTGCATAGTCCATTTTAAAGCCACGTTCTTCCATAATCTGAATAACTCCTTTTTGTCCCTCTGGCCAGATTCTTTTTCCATCTCTAATCTTTGGTATTCCGATCATCGAAGGATTTCCGCAAAGAAATATATGTGTATCTTCTGGATGCATTTTTCTTCCTATTTTTTGCTCGAAATTACCAGATAAAATATAATCTTGTATGTATGTTTTATCGTGAAGGGTATCAGATTCACGGGTAGTCAGCGTATGGTAGGAGAGATTGGGATATTTTTTTTCTAAATCTCTATATTTTTGTTCATAAGCAAGATCTTTTTTGTATCTTACACAATTGATAGATGCAATCTGCCCTTTATATCCTTGTTGGAGCAAATTCCAAATCATATGATTGTGAGGTCCTTCTCCAGTTCCAGTTC
>CAYWAX010000088.1:0-7697 GCA_964456425.1 uncultured Nitrospinaceae bacterium
GTTCATTATCATCTGGTTCATTAGCAATCATTTGCAGAGAACGTCCGGGAAGTTTTTTCTCTTTTTCTAATAGTGGTTCTCCAACACATTCAAGAATTGTCGGATAGATATCGATCAAGGAAACTGGAGTTGAACAAGTTTTGCCTATTGGAATTTCAGGACCAGAAATTATCATCGGAATAGCGGCCGCTTCTTCGTACATTGTCATTTTACCCCAAAGCCCGCGTTTCCCAAGGTTTTCGCCGTGATCGCTCATATAGATAATTTGGGTGTTCTGGGTTAATTGAGACTTATTTAGAGAGTTTAGTATTTTCCCGACATTTGCATCCATGAAAGAGCACATCCCGAAATAAGCAGCAATTCCCATTCTCCGCTTTTCCTCATTCATATAATCATCATAAGGCCAACCTTTTCGAATTTCGCGTATCCAAGGATGATGTTTAGGGTCATTCGCACTCATTGGTTTTGGGAGAGGTACGTCATGAAGTGGATACATTTCGTAGTACTCTGTTGGAGCTATAAGTGGATAATGAGGAGAAATGAAAGATATAAAGAGTACCCATGGAGTACTATTTGAAGACGAATCTACAGACTCAATCCATTCACATGCTTTTTCAGAAATTTCTGTATCATAACGGAGATAATCTGAATTACCAGGACCTAATTCTTTTGCTAGTCGCTCACAAGAGGTATTCGGAATGTTTTCAGAACGGAGTGCTCCATGTATTGATCCGACACCGTCAGTGACATGCATTGGAATAATTTGTTCATCAAAACCTGTTGGATCAGTTGTATTCCGGTAATGTAGTTTGCCAATAGAAACTACATTATGCCCGGTTTCTTGAAGGCGGTGTCCCCAACTCGGAATTTTTCCATCATAAGGGTGTGCTCCATCCCAATATCCAATTTCGTGAACGTATTGACCTGTAGCTAGCGTAGCACGTGCAGGAACACAGAGAGGACAATTAGTATAAGCATTCGTAAATCTTGTTCCGTTCGCTGAAAGTCGATCTAGATTAGGTGTTTTCACCATCGGATGTCCATAACAACCAAGAACATTTACGTTATGTTCATCGGCCATAATGAATACAAGATTTTTAGGTTTCATATAAAAATACTCCTATATATTTTTTGCCAAATTATATATGGGTAGATTTCTAATTTGTATCTTTACAAAATGATTTAAGAGCATCCTTCGTAAAGGTAACGCCATGTCCCAGGTTTTCAGGAACTTCTATATGTCCGTCATGCACTACAAAATCATGGGTCAGAGAATCAGCTGGTAGTAAATCTGCATATTCAACCATGCAACCTGCAGGTGTAGCACCTATTAAACAAACAGAAACTTCTTCCAAAAGATGACTACATAAATCTAAATTAAATGCCTCAGCAAGATGCGCAATTTTGCGAAATTCGGTGATCCCACCGCACCGCCCAACATCAGGTTGTAAGTATGCAGCTGCTTTCCGCTCACAAATTTCTCTAAATCCCCAGCGCATGTATGAATTTTCTCCAGCTGCAACCGGCACGGCACTTTTTTTAGAAAATTCAGCTAAATCGTCAATAGAATCAGCAAGAACAGGTTCTTCAAACCATTTTACATCATAATTGGCAAGCATTGATGAAACTTCAATAGCATCTTTTATATTGTATTTTTGATTCGAATCTACTAGAAGGGTAATTTCGTTTCCTATTTCTTTCCGTAACAGCGCAATTCTTTCTTCGTCTCTCGGTGTTCCAATTTTAATTTTATATGCGGTTATACCTTTTTTCATAAAGTTCTGACATTCTTCTACTAAATCATTATCACTGAAGGTAAACCAACCACCACTTCCGTATACAGGGACTTTTTTTCTATATCCTCCTAAAATTGTATGTAGTGGCATAGAAACTGATTTTGAAAATGCATCCCAGCACGCTGTATCTAATGCAGAAATAGACATCACTCCTAACCCGCCTCTCATTCTAGCTTTATTTGGGCTCCACAGAGTGTTCCAAATTCTTTCTGGACTTGAAACATCCTCGCCTATTACTAGAGGTGCTAATTCATTTTGGATATATGGCGCCATCGCTTTGCTTCCATTGCCACCCAAACCCATGGTATATCCAAAACCAGAAATACCTTCTTCAGTTTTTAGTTCAACTATGAGGTAATCTAGACTTGATTTATTACCTCCGGCACTTCCAATTTCTCTTTTCAAGGGTACTTTCGCAGATTTAGCTGAAATAGAATGAATTTTTAATGTCATAAGAATACCTTTAATAGATATCAAAAAATGAAAAGTTGACGAAAAAGTATGATGTAAATAGAATGTAATTAATCAAATTATAACAATCATTAAAAATTCGGTCTACATAGTAGAGAGTGTTCGAGTTTAACTTTCATAAAGGAAATCATATGAGGAAAGATGTAACTTATTATAGTGATGAACTTAAAATCGCCGCACATCTATATACCCCTCCAGATTGGAAAGAAGGTTCTACTCCTCTTCCTGCTGTTATATGTCTCTCAGGTTATAGTGGCAGAAAAAACATTGCGACAATCGATATGCCACAAAGATTATGCCGTGAAGGATTTATAACACTTGCTCCTGATTATAGAGGTTATGGAGATAGTGAGGGAGTTAGAGGAAGACATCGACCTTTAGAGCAAGCACAGGATACACATGATGCGGTTACTTTTTTAGAAACTCTAGAGGAAGTGGATTCTGAACGAATTGGTGTTTACGGATCGAGTTTTGGAGGAGCAAATGCTGTTTGGGCTGCTGCTTTTGACGAAAGGATAAAGGTGGTTGTTTCGGCAGTTGGTGTCCATGATGGAGAAAGATGGCTGAAATCATTACGAAGCCCATATGACTGGTTTAAATTTCAAGATTATGTTCGAGAACAATCACGAAAACGTGTTGTTTCCGGTGAAAAGATAATGATTAATAGAGATGATATTTATCCGCAAGATCCTGAACTTAGCAAACCAAAAATGAGTAAAGAAGAACATGGATCAGAAGAAGTAAAAGAACTGGATCTTCAAAGTGTGGAAGCCTGTTTTAGATATAAAGCCGATTGGGTAGTCAATAGGATTTCTCCAAGACCTGCACTTTTTATTTGTGCGGAACTAGACACGATGTCTCCTCCGGAAGAGACAATAGCAACTTATGAAAAATGTTTAGATCCTAAGAAATTAGTTTTTTTGCCAAAGGCAAGACATAATCATATATATGAATTTTCTAATTCTGAACATTTTCAAACTGCTGCTGAAGAGACAACTGAATGGTTTCGAAAATATTTATAAGTTAGTTTTTAGTTAACCAACCATAGGGTTAGAAGACCGATGACTATAATTGAAATTATAGTGTAAGGAGCTACTTTTCGGAAAACTTCACCCTCGTTACCTCCAAGTCCAGCTGTAGAACATCCTACCAAAACTTTTGCTGGAGCGATCATGCTTCCCAATGAACCACCAGCACTCTGTGATGCCCCAATAATAACTTCACTTTTTGCAATTAATGTTGCAGCTTTAACTTGGAATGAACCAAAGAGTATATTTGAATTGGTATTACTACCAGTTATAAAACATCCTAAAAGTCCTACCATTGGTGCAAAGAAAGGATAAAAATTGCCAGACACAGCCGTTGCTCCTTCAGCTAGAACCTGTAACATTCCTCCCGTCATCATTACAGAAGCCATTGCAACCATGGTTATAATGCCAATCGTTGTTGGATATGCAGATTTATACGTACGTTTAAAGACATCTGAATTTTCTGGCCATCTACCAGAAAATTTATAAATAGACCAACCGGCAACCGTTGTAAGGATAAGCATTCCACCTGCATGAGTTAGAATTTTTAGTTTCCAGGGTTTAGCTTCAGTGACAATTCCATATGCGGTAGTCATCTTCGGAAATTCAATCTGAAATGCAACCTTACCTAAAAAATCATGAATAAAAGGAACAAATTCAACTGAAGCGACTACAAGAATCAGAATATAGTAAGGAGAAAAAGCCAAATGAAATCCCATTTCCTTTTTTTCTTCTAGTTGGGAGCTTTCAATTTTTGTCTTTGAAGAGGAGGTATCGTTTTTTCTGTAAAATTTTGTTATCCAAAAACCCATTCCAAGACAAAACATTCCTGCACCGAATGTTGCGACGACAGTTAAGTCGATCCAAGCCAAAAGAAAATGAACTAAGGAAGTTGAGATTCCAAGACCAAGTACGATTCCAGGATACTTTTTTATTGAGTACCAGCCGTCGTGCATATGAGCGACTGAAAGAGCAGCGATTATTCCTGCAATAGATAGAAGAAATCCTATATAAACGGATAGTTCGTGAGGTGGCAGGTCTGTTACCGAGAGGAGAGCTTGATAACTACTTGCAATATCTCCAAGACTGACAGACCAAGCATGGCCAACTAAAGCTGCCGCAACAGCTTGAACTGGAGAAAATCCTATTCCGGCTAAAAGGGGAGCAACAACTGCAACAGGCACACCAAATCCTGCTACTCCTTGCAAAAATGTTGAAAATCCAAAACCCAAGATCATAAGTTGTAGTACTTTATTTGAGGTCATTTTTGAAACACTATTACCGATATTTTTAATACCTCCTGCTTCATCAGCAACGTGATAGAGTAAAAGTGCGGGTATAATAATGTATAGAACTTTTACACTAAGAAGAATTCCCCTGAATAGAGAGACAAGTAGGACTTCAAAATTTACTCCAAACTGAAAAAAAGCAATTAAAATAGAACAAAGAAGCCCTGCAGGACCAGCCTTTTTTCCTCCCCACCCTAAACCAAGCATAAGAAATGTAATGACCACTATAGGGGAAAGTGAAAGAGACCAGTTATAAAAATTAGTTTGTAGTGAGAGGTCTACAGCATTCAAAGTAAAACTCCAGAAAAAAAGCAAATATTTTGCGTTATGTTACCGAAGTAACGAGAATACCTCCAGCAACAATTAAAACTGCAGCAAAAAAAGTTTTTAAAGTAACTTTTTCTTGTTTTTTTAAGAAAATGATACTAAGAATCACAACCCATAGAGGGGTTATTCTACTTAATGGTAATACTATAGTCAGATCTCCTAAAGAAAATGCACTCCAAAGAAATCCCGAAGCAGCAAGATTAAAAAGAGCTGCAGTCGTAAAAAATTTAACGCTTCTTTTATCTATAATTATTTTCCCCCCATCCTCCATGAATCTTTTATAAAAAAACATGGTGGCGAGACCGACCCAAAAAGAGATACCTATACCAATAAAAGGTACCTTTCCATACGAAAAAGCAATTTTGACAAAGACAGGAGAGAGGCCATAACTAATTGAAGAAATCAGTGGATATATACATCCACTGTCTAACCATCCTTTGAAACCAGGAGTGTCTTCTTTCTCAGGAAGTGAAAGTAAAAATACTCCCACAATGATTAGAGTAGTTCCAGCTAAAACAATATTTTGGGGTTGCTCGCCTAAAATAAATATAGCAAGTAATACGGCCCAAATAGGTGAAGCGGAGTGAATAGGTGTAGCTCTGCTAACTCCGATTCTCTGTATTCCAATGAAATGAGTTATAGTTCCAAGTCCTGCTCCAAAGAATCCACTGAGCATGAACCACAAAATTTGATTAATAGAAACTAGAGAAAAAGAACCTAGGTACCATGCAATTATAAATCCACCAGTACCGACTATAACATCGATAAAAAGGATTGCTGCAGTAGAACTTCCACTTTCCATTCCTTTTCTAAGCAGAATCAATGTCCCAGTGTAACTGAACGAAGAAGCTATCGCAAAAATTACACTCAAACCAAGATTAAAATCAGAATTATCCATTTAAATTAAAATTCCTAATTTTATGATTTTTACCTTGAAAGGAGAGAAAAAATCCATAGAATCAATAAAAACAAATAGTTGCGAAAATTTTCAGAGCAAATTTCAAATTGTTTAATTTAATATAATTGCGATTTTAGCTTAAAATTGGTATAAATGGGTAGCAAACCACAACATATTGTTGTAAACAATTATCTCCTTTCTTCAGTTTGAAGAAGGATTTTGGTATTTATCGTTTTTTTAGCTTGAGGTTTTTTTGGTTAGGTCTATAGATTCTTATAAAGCTGTTTCTGTTTCCAAAGATTCTGATTTGCCGAACAAAGTTTGTGCAGAGAAATTGTCGGAGACATACAAAACTGACGTTAGAGTTCCTACTCAAAATGGAGGAGAGGCTTTCAAAGTCTTTACGAATCGTCAGATAGATAAGATTCCTCAGATTCAGTCTTTGTCAGATGATGTTCGTTTTGCAATGAAGGTCGTATCTTCAATTCTTCCGTTTAGAGTGAACGAATATGTGATTAATAATCTGATTGATTGGAGTAAAGTACCAGATGATCCTATTTTTCAGCTTACTTTCCCTCAAGTTGGGATGCTTTCGTCCGAACATTTTGATGAGATTGCGTCGCTGATATCAAAAGAATCATCTGTTTCTATTCTAAATGAAGCTATTAAAAAAGTTCGTGGTGATTTGAACCCACACCCAGCAGGACAAATGGAACTAAATGTTCCAACGCTTGATGGAGAAACTTTGCAGGGTATGCAACATAAGTACAAGGAAACAGTTTTATTTTTTCCAAGTCAAGGTCAAACGTGTCATTCCTATTGTACATTTTGTTTTCGATGGGCACAGTTTGTTGGTGACAAAGAACTAAAGTTCGCATCTCATGAAGCTAAAAATTTACATGAATATTTGTCTCAGAATACCAGTGTTACCGATTTATTAATGACTGGTGGTGACCCAATGGTTATGAAAACCAAGAATCTTGCCGAATATCTTGAGCCTTTAACCGAGGATCCACGTTTAGAACATGTTCAAACCATTAGAATAGGAACAAAGTCTTTGACTTTCTGGCCGCAACGTTTTGTTAGTGACAAGGATTCTGATGACTTGATTCGCCTTTTAGAACGTTTAGTACAATCAGGAAAACATGTGGCTCTTATGGCTCACTACAATCACTGGCGTGAAATGGAAACAGAAATCGCGCGAAAAGCTATAAAACGAGTACAGGAAACTGGAACAATTATTCGAAGTCAAGGACCTGTGTTAGCTCATATCAACGATCATGAAGATATTTGGGCGCAAACTTGGACAACTCAGGTAAAGCTTGGAATTATTCCTTACTACATGTTTGTTGAAAGAGATACTGGTGCTCGATGCTATTTTGAAATTCCTCTTGTGAAGGCCTACGATATATATAGAAAAGCTTTAAAGCAGGTTTCTGGATTAGGAAGAACTGTTCGTGGACCAAGTATGAGTAGTGAACCAGGAAAGATCGAAGTTCAAGGTGTTTCTAACATAAATGGTGAAAAAGTCTTTGTATTGAGATTTATTCAGGGAAGAAATCCCGATTGGGTCCAAAGACCTTTCTTTGCGAAATATGATGAAAATGCGAAGTGGCTAAATGATTTAACTCCTGCCTTTGGCGAACAAAAATTCTTCTTTGAAGATGAGTTCAGTGCTTTGAAAGAATCTATAAGTCTGAAAACTGTTTAATTTCAACTTTTATATCTAAGAATCTGGGCAGCTAGCTCAACCAGGCAGAGCAACGGACTCTTAATCCGTAGGTTGTGGGTTCGATTCCCACGCTGCCCACCAATCGAAAGATATAAAAATTATTTCATTTTTTTGATTCCAAAGAAAGAAGTGACGACTCTCACTGAGTTGAAAGTC
>CAYWAX010000089.1:0-7633 GCA_964456425.1 uncultured Nitrospinaceae bacterium
TTAAGTTTCTCAATGACTTAATAAAATCTGATTGCAAAATACTTTTTGCCTCATCTATAAAATACAACTAAAAAACAATAGAAAAAATGATTCCTTTTGACCTGAATAAAATAAAAAAACACGGAGTTATAAAGAATCAAGTATGATGTAATTAATATATAACCTGATTCTAATATTTTAAAAAATGCAAAACAACGTCACAAAAAATTTTATATGTAACTGGAAAAACATCTATGAATTAGATATGTTTTTTAATCTAAAAAAATGAGTGTCTTGTTTTAAAATAGATTCTACATATCACCTTGCAATGGAGAGTATATGACCGACAAAAAATTAGAAGGAAAAAAAGCAATTGTAACTGGGTCATCTTCTGGGATGGGCGCTGAAATTGCCGCTCGATTTGCCGCTGAAGGTGCTGATATTAGGGCGGTTGGAGGTGGCAATTTAGATGCATTAAACGAAACGATAAATCGATGTGCTACTTCGGGCGTACGTTCAGACGGCAAAGGGTATGATTTCTCCAAATCTGAACAAGGAAGTATTGCAGTTGAAGATGGAGTGAAATTTTTAGGAGGATTAGACATTCTTGTAAATTGTGCAGGTACCAGAAATTTCAAACCTATTCTAGAAGTAACCGATGAAGAAATTCATACTATGTTTGAAGTAAATACAAAATCTTTCTATTTCAGTTCAAGAGAAGCTGTAAAAACAATGTCAAAGCAAAGAAGTGGCGATATCCTCATGATGGGTTCTATATCCGGACACCGCGCAAGACCAGAAAGAACATTATATTGCGGAACAAAAGCTGCCGTTGAACTTTTAACACAATCTTTGGCAATGGAACTGGGACCTCTCGGAATACGCGTGAATTGCTTAGCTCCTGGACTAGTTTCAAGTGGAAGAGTGAAGACAAAAATTCAAGAAGAAAAAGATTATGCTGACAAAAGAATTAAGGGAATTCCACTCGGACGATTTGGAGACCCTGTGAATATCGCAGCAACAGCAGTATTTTTGGTCTCGCCAGAAAATGAATTTATGAGCGGATCAATAGTTTCAGTTGACGGTGCATCTACAACAGGATAATTCAAAAATTTATTTTTTTAATTTATGAGGTAGACTATGGAAAACTATAAAAGTGAGATTCAAGAAGGAATGCAAATAGATTGGGACGTTCCTATCGAAATGGACGATGGAGTTGTCTTGCGTTGTGATGTATATCGCCCTATTGAAGATGGCAATTATCCTGTTGTTATGAGTTATGGTCCCTATGCAAAATGGCTACATCTAAAAGACGGATACCCAAATCAATGGAAAGTTTTAACGGAAAAATTTCCTGAATCATTAGCTGGCTCTTCATGTAAATATATGAATTGGGAATTAGTTGATCCTGAAAGATGGGTTCCAGACGGATACGCAATAGTTCGCGTTGATTCTAGGGGAGCCGGTCGTTCTCCCGGATACATGGAAGTATGGTCTCCAAGGGAGACAAAAGAGTTTCATGATTGTATAGAATGGGCAGGAACACAATCATGGAGTAATGGAAAAGTTGGTTTAAACGGAATAAGTTACTTTGGCATGAATCAATGGTTTGTGGCCTCCTCACAACCATCACATCTAGCAGCTATGTGTGTTTGGGAAGGCGCAGCAGATCTTTATCGTGATTTAAGTCACCACGGTGGTATACTCTGTCTCTTTGCAAATACTTGGTACACAGATACTGTCATGTTAAGACAACATGGCAAAGGGAATCGTGATTGGAGAAGCACAATTAACGGCGAATGGGTATCAGGACCCGACACTCTTCCCGAAGAAACCTTAGCTGGAAATCGAACCAATTTCGGACAAGACCTCTTGGAGCATCCATTAATAGATGATTACTGGAAAGAACGTATGCCAGATTATTCTAAAATCAATGTTCCTCTTTTGTCAGCAGGAAATTGGGGAGGGGTAGGTCTTCATCCTAGAGGAAACTTTGAAGGATATCTCGAGTCTGCATCTGATCAAAAATGGCTAGAAGTACACGGATTAGATCATTTCACTCATTTCTATACCGATTACGGAGTGAATCTTCAAAAGAAATTTTTTGGTCACTTCCTGAAAGAAGAAAAAACAGGATGGGAGGACCAAGCAAAGGTTTCTCTTCATATAAGACATCCCGGAGAAAAATTTGTTATTAGGTCAGAAAACGAATGGCCATTGGAAAGAACAGAATGGACTAAATACTATTTAAACGGATCCAATACTACACTCTCAATAGGACAAGAAGAAAAAGGATCTGAACTTGAATATGAAGCTTTAGGAGATGGTCTTACGTTCATGACTGATGTCCTACAGGAAGATACTGAAATAACAGGACCCGTTGCGAGCAAGTTATTTATCTCTTCAGAAACTGAAGATGCTGATCTGTTTCTTATTTTGAGAATATTTACTGCGGACATGAAAGAAATAACATTCCAAGGTTCGAATGATCCTAATACTCCCGTTGGTATGGGTTGGCTGAGAGCATCTCACAGAAAATTAGATACCGAAAAAAGTGAGATTTATCGCCCCTACCATTCACACGACGAAAAACAACTACTCACCCCAGGAGACATCTACGAATTGGATGTTGAAATATGGCCAACATCTATTGTGGTTCCGAAAGGACACCGAGTAGGTTTGAGTGTGAGAGGAAAAGACTATGTGCACCCAGGTTTTGAGCAACCAGAAATGCCCGTCTCTGGAAGAATATACTCTGGAGTAGGACCATTCAAACATGACAACAAAGTGGATAGACCAGCCGAAATATTCGGGAAAAAAGTAAAAGTTCACACTGGTCCAAATCACCCTTCGTACATTTTACTACCGGTCATTCCAAATTAGAAAATTTCCGATGTCGAGATTCATAAAATTTCGACATCGGAAATTAAAGCATAAAATCTTCTCTTTGCCTTGAACATACATTCAATATCATACTCACATATACTCGTGTACAATCATACAAATCTTGGATACTTACGTGTTCACCCGCATTAGGATCCCACCTACTATCAGAAGTTGTTCGAAGCCTCCCAGCAGGACCATAATTCACTGTAGGAACCCCAAAACGATTTAAATATGTTGCATCTGAAATATAAGCTTCAGAAATGACCTCAGGTTTCTCTCCAAAAACATTCTCGTGAGACTTCATCACTACTTTAGAAACTGGAGATTCTATATCAATTTCTGTTCCAGGAACTGTCATGATTGTTTCAAGATTTGGATTTATTCCATCATTATCTATAGATACCTTTTCTAAAACTTCTGCAATTTCTGATTTTACCTCCATCATACTTACATCCGGTGGAACTCTTGTATCTATATATAAAGTACAAAATACGGGAGTTCTGCTACACCTGTATGGCCACCCCCCCTCTATCGCAGAAAGATTCAAATTAGCGGGATACCCTTTATATTTTCTTCTTTCACGATAGTCCTTACCCCAACTTTCGAGTGCAGTAATTATTTTTGTCATCTGAGAAATTGTATTCGGATAATCATGACTATAACTTGTGTGGGAAGGAGGTCCAGTTAAAGTAATCTTTGACCACATATACCCTAAATGTCCGGGCAATAGAGACAATCCCGTAGGTTCTCCAATTACGGCTACATCTGCAATACCACCATGAGTAACATAATAACTTGTTCCAAAACCACCACCACGAAAAGAAGCACCTTGGTATTTATCAACTGGTCCTCTTTCAATTTCACCAACAACCGCTGCAAATTTCACATCTCCACGAAGTTCCACTTCAGATTTCTTTACTGCTTCCATTGCAGCTATATAACAAGCCAAGGCTCCCTTCATATTATATATTCCTAACCCATAAATCCAACCTTCTTCTTCATAGGCTTCTGGTTGAAATGCCTTTACTTTAGGTAGAAATTCTTCTTTCCCAGAATAGGAAGTATCCATGTGACCATTAAATAATAATGAAGCTCCTTTACCCTTACCTTTTAGTGTAGCAACGCAATTGGAACGTCTAGGCTCTACTTCTTGCAAAAAAGGATCTAGGCCAATTTCTTCAAGGTAATCATTTAGAAAAAGAGAGCATTCCTCTTCTTCTCCCGTGGCACTTGGAATATTCACAAGATCCTTAGCCAGAGAAATCATTCTCTCTTTATCAATACAACTCCATACTTTGCTATGTGATTCTGAAGTTTCAAAGTCCATTTATATTCTCCTTTTTTTATGAAGAACTTAAAAGAATTTCTCTCCCAAATACACTTTTTGAACAAGTTCATTTTTCTTTATCTCTTCAGGCAACCCATCAGCTATAACTCTACCTTCATGAAGCACAATAACTCTATCCGCAATCGAAAATGTAAATTTCATGTCATGTTCAATTAATAAGATTGTATCTTTTTGATTTTTCATCTCCAAAAGAAATTTTGCAAATTTATTTCTAATTTTTGGATTTACGCCTGCTGCAGGTTCATCAAGAAGTACAAGACTATGTGGATTAAGAAAAGTTCTAGTAATTTCAACCAATCTTTGTTGACCATAACTCAAATCAGCAGCAAATTTCTCCTTCAAATCCTCAATTTGAAGTAATCTTAAAATCTTATTAATTTTTTTTTCTTCTTCAAGAAATACTTTATTGGGTGTAAATAAACTCTTGAAGAATTGCATGTCTTCACTATGAATAGAAATCAGCAAGTTATCTTCCACAGATAAATTTTCAAACAATCTTGCTTTCTGAAATAGCCTTGAAATACCTAGATTAGAAATATCCTCAGGATTTCTGTTCGTAATATCATCAGAATTAAAAAAAACTTTTCCATAATCAACATTAACTATTCCAGATATAATATTGAATATACTTGTCTTTCCAGATCCATTTGGTCCAAGAAGTGCCGTGATTTGACCCGCTTCGATCTGAAAAGAACAATTATTTACTGCATTAACACCACCAAAACTTTTCTTTAAATTTTCAATTTTTAAAATCATTTTAAATCAAACCTTCCATATAAACCCTTGGGACGATAAATCAAAATACATATCAAAAGAACTGCATAAATTATCTGTCTTGCAGGACCTATTACATCAGAAGAAAAACCGATAAACCTGAGAGGCTCAGGAAGTAACACTAAAACAAAAGTTGCAATCAAAGTTCCTTTCAATGAACCAAGACCACCTATAATCACTATACAAAGGACAGGTATCAATTCCATCACAGTAAAAGAATCAGGGTCTATATAATTAATATAATGAGCATAAAGACCACCTGCTATCCCAGCAAAAAAAGCAGAAACGCTTAAAACAATTCTTTTCACCTTATTCGTATTCTTCCCTAAGATTTTTGCGGCAAGTTCATCATCTCTAATAGATTGCACAACTCTGCCAAAAGGAGAACGAACAATCAAAGAAAGCGACAAATACGAAAAAATTAAAAAAAATATACCGAGAAACAGAAAATGTATATTTTGATTTAATACAAAACCTAATATATCTGGCCTTGGAATTCCGACTAGACCCATTGGCCCCTTTGTTAGTGAAACCCAATTTAAAGAAATTTCATAAACAACGAACGAAAATCCCATTGTGGCAACAGCAAAATAATCACCTTTCAATTTATTAGTTGGAAAAGAAAGACAACAAGCAAAAAATGAAGACAAAATACCTGCAATTAAAATAGAACTCAGAAAATCCATTCCTTGCAACGTCAACAAAGATGAGGAATAACCACCTATAGCATAGAATGCAATGTGTCCTAAATTTAATAACCCTGCAAAACCTATTGACAATTGAAGTGATAAGGTTAGTAAAGAATATATCACAATTAAAATAGAAAAATGAATAAGATACCCTTCCATTTACTCGCCTAATCCTTTCTTCAAACCAAGAATACCCCGTGGTCTAAAAATAAGAAAAACAAGCAAAATACCAAATCCTATGGCATCTTTATAACCTGAATCAATAAACCAGATTCCATAATTTTCAGAAAAACCTAGAAGCAAAGAGCCCAGAATTGCTCCTGGAACGGAACCTATTCCTCCAATAATCGCAGCAGCAAAACTTTTCACCATGATTTCTGTCCCTATCATAGGCCTTAGATTTTGCTCCAAAGATATAAAAATAGATGCAAAACCAGCTATCAAAGAACCGATCACAAAACTCCATAAATAAATTTTTTCTGGAGAAATTCCTACAATTTGCGCAACTTCTGGATTATCGGAAACCGCTCTCATTGCTTTTCCTAATTTTGTTTTTTTCATGAAAGAAAAGAACAAAAAAAATAGAACAATCGATGACAAGATAATAAATATTTGCAATGGAGTGATGACAGCTTCTAAAAACTGAAATCCTTTTTCAATCTTCAAAAACTCTATAACCCTAACGTCTGCCCCAAACAAAATTAAAATAACTGATTCAAACATGATAAGAAGAGCAAAACTAGCAATCAGCAATATAACCTTATTGGCACCTCGTACTCGAAGTTGCTTATATATTAAATTGTTCATGGACAGGCCAACAAGTACTGAAAAAACCAATGTAACTAATGCAGACACCCAGAAAGAGAATTCAAGTCCTTCAAATAAAAAAAATAGAAAATACATCGACAATAACAAAGTTGAACCATGCGCGAAATGAACGAACCTACAAGTTGAGTATATAAGGGAAAAACCTGACGCAACCAAGGCGTATATTGAACCTGCAATAAGTGCGTTTACAAAAAGTTGAGAAGCCGTCTTATCAGACCCTATATGAAATTAAAAAAGCGAATAACGATCCAGCAAGATTACTTGCCTATATTTTTTTAATTCAAACTTCAATTAGAGTTATTTTGAAGGTACAAAGGAAGCACCCTTCAAAATAAAAATATCGTAATTTCCGGAAACATCACCATTGGAATCAAATTTAATTCTTCCAGAAGCACCATCAAAAGAAATACCTGAAAGCATAGTTTTTATTTCACTACCACTACGAGCACCTTTACTAACAGCAACAGAAATAGCTTTCAAAGCATCATATGCCTGCGCAGCAAATGGCCCGGGAGCTTTCCCATAGGCTTTTTTGTGCCTTTCAGTAAAAAAAGTTGTTCCAGAACTTACAGATGTAACCACAAGCCCCTCACCAGAACCAGCGGATCCTTTGGAAACAGCATCACTTTTAAGACCCTCTGAACCAAAAAGAGCAGACCGTATGCCAAGTTCTTTTATTTGTTTCAAAGCAGCAACAGCAGATGGAGGAGAATTACTTATAATATAAATCGAGTCCGGACTTGAAGATTTGATTTTAGTTAATTGTGTCCTTAAATCAGTTGAATCTCTTTTGAATTTTTCTTTAGCAACAATTTTACCTCCTACCTTAGCAAAACTCTTTGCAAGAACCTTGGCAAAACCCATGCCATATTCTTCGTTACTGAATAAAATAGCGAGCTTCCTATGTCCTTTTGAATAAACATATTTAGCACCAAAATCTCCCTGCAATGCGTCACTAGGAACAGTCCTGAAAATATAAACGCCTGATTTTGTAATTTTCGGACTAGTTGAAGACGAACTAATCATAACTACTTTATTTCGTTCAGCAATTGGAGCTGCAGCTAAAGTTGCCCCGGAACAAACTTCTCCAATAATTGCAGAAACCTTGTCTATAGAAACTAATTTATTA
>CAYWAX010000090.1:0-7590 GCA_964456425.1 uncultured Nitrospinaceae bacterium
TCCCTTATATACACGTGCGGGTTTACGTGGATATACGCGGCTGTCTCGGTAAAAATATCACATCCACCTAGCCAAGTCAGACCTTGCTGCACAATATCTTTAACTTGATCTTCTTCATTAAAATCAACAGCAACATATCTAGCAATACCATTTACGTTTTCCATTTTATTAATTTTATCAGGACTTCTGCCCACTCCAAAAAGCTTTGCTCCAGATTTCAAAAAAGAACTCGCAAGAACACTTCCAACATCACCTGTTACACCAGTGAGAATAATTTTTTTCCCTTTAAAATCAAAATCAAGTGACAAAGAACTTTCCCCGTATAAAAAAAACGTGTAAAAAGAATAAAAGACACTCGCTATTGTTTTATAAAACAAAAACCGTAACTCAGTATACATCAAAATTCAGTTCAGGAGTTTTCATGAATATAGTAGAAGATCTTCAAAAAAGGGGATTACTACACGATTTCACCAACAATGCAGAAATGATGAATGCTCTTTCTACAAAATCGGTCAGTCTGTACTGTGGATTTGATCCGACTGCAACCAGTCTCCACATTGGAAGTCTGATGCCGATTATCTCTCTCTCAAGATTTCAAAAATATGGACATACTCCAATCATACTGATTGGAGGTGGCACAGGAATGATCGGAGACCCCTCTGGTAAGTCTGAAGAGAGAAATCTTCTAGACAGTGAAATTTTAGAAAAGAATATTGCTGGCATGAAATATCAGCTGCATAAATTAATTGATTTCGATTGCGGGGCTAATTCTGCAAAAATTCTAAATAATAATTATTGGCTTAGTAAAATAAATATGATTGAATTCTTAAGAGATATTGGAAAAAATTTTTCAGTAGGATATATGATGTCAAAAGAATCTGTGAAGAACCGTATTAACGAACGAGGTATTTCTTATACAGAATTCACCTATATGATTCTTCAAGCATATGATTTTCTTCATTTATTCGATACAGAAAAATGCCAATTACAAATAGGCGGTTCTGACCAATGGGGAAATATCACTGCAGGTATTGAATTAATTCGCAGAATGAGATCAGAAAACTTATGGGGAATTACTTTTCCTTTGATTACAACCTCTACTGGTAAAAAATTTGGAAAAACCGAAGAAGGAAATATTTGGCTAGACCCTAAACTAACTAGTCCATACCGTTTTTATCAATATTGGATACAAACAAATGATGAAGATGTGATTAGGTTTCTAGCATACTTCACTTTCCTCACAGAAAAAGAAATTGAAGAAATTGCTAACGCACATAAAGAAAATCCTGAAAAAAGAGAAGCCCAACTTCAACTTGCAAAATTAATTACATCTTTTGTACATGGAAATTCTTCAACAGAGAGTGCACTCAGAGTCTCTGATTTACTTTTCACTGGCAACATAGAAGGAATAAGTGAGGAAGATTTAATCTCTGTATCTAATGAAATGCCTCTTACAGTATACGAAGGAGAACTCCCTATTTTGATGACTGACCTTTTAACGAAAACAGGTATGTCTAAATCTAAAGGTATGTCTCGTAAAGATATTGCAGGGGGAGGGATTTATTTGAACAACGAAAGAATTACTGAAGAAAAATCAGAGATCTCTAACAAACAACTTCTTTTTGGAAAATATGTTTTACTTAGAAAAGGAAAGAAAAACTATCACTTGGTAGAAATGAAAAAATAGAATTGGAAAAAACTTACCTAGTAAGTCCTTCTAAAATAGCAATTTTAATATCTTCCTCATCTCCATTGAAATTTTTAAATACATGATTAGAAACCACATTCTTTATTTCTTGAATATGTTGTTGATAATCCTCTAAATATCTTGATACACCAAATCGAAGATTACCCTCTTGTCCCTGCACAAAGATATCTAAACGTATATCTCTTTGTTTCAATAAATTAATTGCGCACAAAAGTTCCTTTTTTTGATTGAGGTCAAAAGTGATTTTCCTTTCGATTTCACCTCCAAAAACTAATCGAAGAACAAACTTTGAATCTTCTAAAAAATCAGGAGAAAGAAATCGAACATTCGTAAATTCTGATCTAGAATCCGCATGGACACCAATAATGAGATACGTATCCATACCAACAAAGAACCTGAACAAATCACTTACTTCATTTTGTTTTATTTCATTCTTGAAGAGTTCTGTGACCCAATCTGGCAATCTTTCACGTCCTGGATATGCTATGGGAGATTCCCCTTCATCTATTAATCTAAGACGATCTGCCCAGGATAAAATTGAATCAAAAACAGGAGGAAAACAAGAAATCAATTCTTTCTCCCATGGTAAGATCCCATCAACAAATCCTTTAATACTTTTAGAAATATCATCACAAAAATTTAATAAATAGGAAATTTTTATTTTATCTTTAATAAGATAGAGATTATTTTTTACATACTCAAGAATACTCACTCTTCTGACTAATTCATTGAAATCAATATGTTCACACATATCTGTATATCCTGATAAATCACCAGAAATATACTCTGGGAAAAAATTAGTGACTTCATCCCAAACCTTACTTGGGAGAGGTTCTATTCCACGATTAGAGTTTTCAAGACGTTTTGAGAAATTTTTTGCTCTATCGATCGAAGAACGAACGGCGTTTGAATCTTGTATTTTCCAAAACTCTCTCAATTCATTTATCATCTGATCTTCATTGAGACCTTCAGTAGAAAATCTTACAGTCAAAAGACTAAAGAAAGCATCTCTTCCTAATGCAAGAGATGACAACTTTCCAGGAGAAGAACTCAAAGAGGATAACAAAAGATAAAGTGTGCCAGGCTGAACCTCAGAACCATTAATATAAAAAAGATTCTTTAGATTATTTAAATCTCGAAACACAGCGTCAAAGGTCAATCCACTTAAAAGTCTCAGATGTGCAAATGAGAGGGGAAGAACTTCTTTGTAAACCTCAAGACCTACTTTATCTTCAGAAAAAGAACTCTGAAACATTTCCCTGATTTCTGATTCAACTGGGCCAAGACTTTCTTGCAAATAGAAAATTGATCTTTTCCTGACCCAATTCAACAAATGATTGTTCTGCATTATTTTCATAGGAGTAATCGTATTGTTTTACTTTTTTTGATTAACAGAAATTTCTGACGAATTAGGTAAAAAACGATTTTGTATAACCCTTCCAGAATAAAAAAGAAGAACTGCAGTGAACAAGAATATTAATTGTTTACCATAAGCAGCAGGGTTATACATTCCCCATATAAGTGCGACACAACAATCAATCATTGCAATAAATTGAAGAATACGGGAAAAAAGATACATTATTTAAGCATACTAACGGCAGATCTTATCCTATCAATACCTTCCAAGATATTCTCAGTTGAGGTAGCGTAGGAGAAACGTATGAAATTATCATTTCCAAAACCAGCACCTGGAACAGCTGCACATCTAGCATGCTCTAAGAAAAAAAGACCAACATCTACAGAATTTTGTAAAACCCCATCAGGACCCTCTAAACCAAAAAGACCGTTAATTCTTGGAAATACATAAAATGCACCTTTAGGCATAACAACATCAATACCATCGATACTACGCAGTCCTTCAACAATTTTCTTTCTTCTTTCATCATACTTTTCAATCCAGTCATTAAGAAAATCGTGTGACCCTTTTAGAGCAGCAATTCCACCGTATTGTGCAAATGTAGTCACATTACTTGTACTTTGTCCTTGGAGAGTATCCATAGCTTTAATTATCTTTGCAGGACCGAGAGTATATCCCATTCTCCAGCCAGTCATGGCGTAAGTCTTTGAGAATCCATCCAAAATTAATGTTTTATCCTTCATTTCTTCAGAGATACTCGCTATGGAAATATGTTCCTCTCCATCGTACAAAATCTTTCCATAAATCTCATCAGAAAGAATCATTGCATTAGAATCTAAGATAACTTGAGATAGTTTCTCTAACTCAGATCTTGTATAAACACATCCTGTAGGATTACAAGGACTATTGATAACGACTAATTTTGTCTTTGGAGTAATAGCCTTTTTAAAATCATCTGCGGTTGCTTTAAATGCATTCTCCTCTTTCGCTCCAACAAGTACAACTTTTGCACCTGTAAGATTCGCAACTGGTTCGTAAGCAACCCAAATAGGAGAAGGAATAACTACCTCATCACCTTCTTCAAGTAGACAATGGAGTGAATTAAAAACAGATTGTTTTCCTCCTACTGTTACAACTACCTCCTTTTCGGGATCATAAGATACGCCCTTATTATCAAGTACCCAATTACATATTTCTTCTCTCAAAGAGGGAATCCCTTTTACCGCTGTGTATTTAGTCTCTCCATCGAAAAGAGCTTTAGATGCTGCCTCTTTTATGTGATCTGGAGTATCGAAATCCGGCTCTCCAGCTGCAAATGAAATAACATCTACACCTTTTGCTCTCAATTCACCAGCTTTCGTATTCATGGCTAGAGTTGGAATTGGCGGTAATTTTTCCAATCTTGATGATAATTTCATACTTAAAAACTCCAAATTTTATATTTGAAAATGTTCTTTTAGTGAACTAAATACAGAAGAAGGAACCATAGAACTTACGTCGCCACCTAAAGATGCAACCTCTTTAACTATACTCGAACTAAGGAAACTGTATTGTTGACTAGGCATTAAAAAAATAGTCTCAACCGTCTCATCTAGATTTCGATTCATCAATGTCATTTGCAATTCATAATCAAAATCACTTACCGCTCGTAATCCTCTAATGATTACTTGTGCACCTACTTTTTTTGAAAAACTAACAAGAAGCTCTTTATCAAAACTAACAAAACTGAGCCTTTCTTCTTCAAATTCGTCCATAAAAAATTGTTTTCTTTCATCAAAACTAAACATAGGGGTTTTAGCAGGATTGACTGAAATAGCTACAATTACTTTCTCAAACATACGCAGACTCCTCCTAACGATATCTATATGTCCATTTGTAGGAGGATCAAAAGTGCCAGGATATATTGCTATATTATCCACAATCAGCAGAACCTTTAGTTAAATAAATAATAAATTTCAAAAGTATTTAGACACCCAAAAAATCTGTATAAACATAACATCCATTACTAAAAGATAAAAGGTTTCTCGGAAACTTCTACCTTAAAACTTCTCTAACCATATGGCTAATTTCAGGAAGAATAATTTTATCTAAAGCAGTTCTACAAGCATTTCCTGAGCCAGGAAGAGTCATTATAATTGTGTCATTCAAAACACCAGCGGTTGCACGAGTAAGAATTGCGGGAGTTCCAATTTCCTGGTAGCTAATGTTCCGAAATAATTCACCAAACCCCGGCATTTCTTTGTCTAAAATCGAAACGACAACATCATAAGTTGTATCTCTTTTTGTAATACCAGTACCGCCATTAGTTAGGATTACTTGTACGGAATTAATTTTTGAAAAAGTTTCAATTGCAGATCTAATTTGTTCCGGCTCATCTTTAACTATTTTATAAAAATCTGCATTATGGCCGTTTTCTACTAGAGAATTAATTATTAATCTCCCACTTGTATCATCTTCTTCGTTTCTAGTATCACTCACGGTAATAACCGCACAACTTATCCCCTGTGGGCCCTCTGCTTTATGTTCATCATAGGTTTTCTTTTTAACTGCATTTTCTATCTCAGAACGAGATGGATTTTTCATAAATTAATTCCTCTCATTAAGAATTTTCGATTTCATACCTAAAACTTAACAGTAGTTAAGATAAATTAACTTTTACTCACAAGCAAATACATTTACACATGATTTAGTGTTAAAATAAAATTAATTTAAGCTAAAATTTCAATATTTCAGGAGATAAAGTCTTTGGATATATCTGAGTTGAAAGGTAGTTGGGCGCTTATACTTGGCGCAAGCAGTGGTTTTGGAGAGGCAGTTTCTTTAAAACTAGCTAGAGAAGGAATGAATATTTTTGGTGTTCATTTGGACAGAAAAGCTACTCTTCCAAATGTTGAAAGAATAAGAACAGAAATCGAGAAATCCGGTTCAGAATCAGCATTTTTCAATATCAATGCAGCAGGTCATGAAGAACGCGCAAATGTTATAGAAGAAATACATAAAAAATTGGGTAATTCCCCTAGTAAAATACGCATTATGCTTCACAGCCTCGCATTTGGAACACTCAAACCTTTTATTGCTGATGACAAAAATGATTCTATCAATCCAAAACAAATGGATATGACTCTAGACGTTATGGCTCATAGTCTTGTGTATTGGACACAAGACTTAGTATCAAAAAATCTATTTTCAGAAAATAGTAGAATTTTTGCAATGACTAGCGCTGGAGGTCATAGAATTTGGCCAACTTATGGTGCTGTATCTGCTGCAAAAGCTGCATTAGAAAGCCATATTAGACAATTATCAGTCGAACTTGCAAAGAAAAAAATTACTGCAAATAGCATACAGGCTGGAGTAACTGACACCCCTGCATTGAGAAAAATTCCAGGAAATTCAGAGATGATAGAAAATACAAGAAGAGTAAATCCGCATGGAGAACTTACAACCCCAGAAAAAGTCGCAAATGCAATTGCCACTTTTTGTCTTTCAAGTACAGAATGGATGACAGGAAATGTAATAAGGATAGATGGTGGGGAAGATATTGCTGGATAGAAACATATAGATAAAATCTATGGCCATAGAATCTAAATTTATGACCATAGATTTTTTATAGATTTTCTGACTATTTTTTCTTTTTTTGATTCTTCATGATTTTTCTACTTTTATCCCCTTCAGAAGTTTTTCCCTTAGGTGATTTATTTTCACCAGGGAAATTTAGCTTATTCCTACTTGCATTAATACCAGCTAGTTTTGCTAGGGTTCCACCTAAAAAATTCTTTTTTAAATCTTTAGGCAGAGGTGGATATCCCCATTTTTCTTGTAATTCTTCAGGAATATCTAATTTAAGAATTGCTTCAACAGATTGATAAGGGTCGGATGCAGGCCAATCAGAACCCCAAATAAATCTATTTTCTCCTGCAATTTGTAAAGTAGTTCCAACCATATGGGCAAAACGATGCGGAGCACGCATTAACCAAGTTAATAAAATAGAGTAACTTACATAGATATGTGGATGTTTCCACATTAGAGTAACTAATTCCTCCCAATAGGGAAAACCACCATGATATGCAACTATTTTCAAGTCTGGAAAATCTGAAGCAACCTCATCGAGTAAAACCGGAAGAGTATAACGAGTTGGTCCCATTCTAATAGTTATTCCGGTGTGAAAAAATGCAACAATACCTCTATCCTGACACATTTCATACACAGGCCATAATCTTCGGTCATTTATAGGGCAGTCTTCAGGCTGATAGAATTTGGTAAACTTAAAATTATAATTATCATGAAGATATTCTAATTCCCAAAGAATATCTTTTAATTTTCTCTTTGAAAAAGGACCTACATTTGACACTCCAATTACCCGATCAGGATATTTTTCAATAGCATCTATTACATGTTGGTTTGTTGAAAAAGGAGCACTGTCACCAGCAGTATCTATAAATGATTCTCTCATAAGAGAAATCTGGTCAACACCTGAACGATCCATATCTGCAATTATTTTGTCAATATGCCAGTCCATCCCCGGATG
>CAYWAX010000091.1:0-7559 GCA_964456425.1 uncultured Nitrospinaceae bacterium
CAATTACACCTATTGCAAGAAGAAGAAAAACATATGGGTCCACAGATTGCCTCCATTCAATTTTGATTAGTTGAAAAGATTGAAATTATAAATCTTTTAACCTAGTTAATAAAAAGTACGATTAGGAGTAATAATATGTTAGATAAACTACTTTAAAAGAATAGAGCGGAGTTGTTAAATGGCTCCGGCGGTAGGATTCGAACCTACAACCCTTCGGTTAACAGCCGAATGCTCTGCCGTTGAGCTACGCCGGAATATTTTTATTCTATCAGGTTCCATATTTAAATCAAAGAATGAAACAATAGAACTTATATTAATGAAACGTTTTCTTTGTCAAGGGATAGACGTTTTAAATGTTTTTATATTTCTTTATGTTTTGTTGTTTTTTGATGTTCATTTCATTTATTGTTTACATTCATAAAAAAATAAATAAATTTATTTTTTGGGAGTGAAAATGAATCGAGGACGTTCAATAGGTTTAGCAATAGTGGGGTGCGGTAAAATCGGTAGAATACGAGCTGAGTTTGCAAGAAAAAACGCGGCGGTTGAATGGATAGGTCTTTGTGATATTGATAGAAAAGTTGGGGAAAAGTTAAGTGAAGATATACAGGCAGATTTCTTCACCCAGGATTACAAGGAATTATTGTCCAGAAGTGAAGTGGATGCCGTTGTTGTTTCGACGTTTGCAAGTGAACGAATGGGTCCAGTCCTTGGTGCTATTGAACATGGCCACTCGCTTTTTATTGAAAAACCATTGGCTACCAGTCCTGATGAGTCAGAAAAATTAGTGCATGCGATTGAAGAAGCAGAGATTGATGCAGTTTTAGGATATTCGCAGCGATTTAGAAGAAGATTTATGGAAACAAAGAATAGAATTGCAAGTGGACAGATGGGTGATGTGACTTCTGTGGTAGTGAGAGCTTTCTTGAATAGTTTTAATCCTAGAGTGAATTCTTTAAAATCCGAATTTCCACATCGTCTAACTCCCATGGTAATTTCTGGGACTCATTCTATGGATCTATGTCAATGGTTTTTGTCAGAAAAAAAGCCTGTAGAGGTATATGCGAAGTCTAATGTTGGTGAATTGGAAGAGTTTGGAACAAAAGATTCGACTTTTTCAATTGTGACGTACGATGATGGAAGTATGTTAAGCATGTCGGTTTGCTGGTCGCTTGCTAAGGTATGGCCAGGGGAAGTGTATACGATGGATATAGGAATTGTGGGAACGGAAGGAGTGCTCACTATTGATGATTCGCACCGAGACCTTGTTTTAGCTACGGAAAAACCACATCCTACTCACAGACCGGGAGAAGGAAAACATGTCAGTTTCTTAGGTAGTTATCCACCGGGCGATTATGTTTTTGATCAGTTGTGGGGGCCGATGCGAGAAGAAACGAAGTCGTGGCATGATCGAATCTGTTTAGGAGAAGAAACCCCTCATACGACTGCCTCTGAAGGTCATGAAAATCTAATGTTATGTCTTGCAATGGATCTTTCTGCAAAGATTCAAGAACCAGTAAAACTTCCTGTTTCAGTAGAAGAACTAAGTAAACATTTGAAATAATTCACACTTAAGTATTTTTTGATATTTTAAGAACTAGAAGTCCAATAATTGGAAATGCAAGAAGAATAGAACCTAAAAATAAAATCCCAAACCATAATAAAATCCCAAATTGGAATTTGGTTAAGTAGGAAAAAGGACCGCTCAATAGAAATCCGCCAAGAACAGCGAAAATTATATTGAACAAGAATGTCCATAAAATAAGATAACCGATCAATCTCCGGTTCTTTGATTTTTCGACTGGTAGTTTGAATGTATTTTCATTATTTTCCATACTGATAATGTAAGAGAAAATAATAAAAGAATCAATTTTTCTATTTATTTAATATTGGAGGAGATGAAATGGATTCGTATCATTGGGATGAAATTGTTCCACACGATAAAGGAGATAGGATACAAAGTGTTATTGCTGGCGAAAGAATAACAGTCTTACGTCAAAGAATACGTGCTGGTGGAAAAGTCTATAATCCACATGCACATCACCAAGAACAAATAAGTATTGTTTTGGAAGGCAAGGCGAAATTCTTTTTTGGAGATAAAGAAGTAGTGCTATCCCGAGGAGGAGTAGTCGTTTTTCCTCCAGATAAAGAGCATGCCACAGAAAATGTTGGAAATGGAGATCTTGTAATCGAGGAAATATTTTCGCCAGGGAATGAGACCCTAAATAAAATCGCAGCTACCCCTGATTAATTATACTTTTGAAGGAATTTTTTCCAAGTTTCCCAGTAAAATGTTCCGCCAATACTATATGTGTCATTGTGGTCGGCTCCTTTTATTTCAAAGAATTGTTTGGGTTCGGAGGCTAAATTGAAAAGATTTTTCCCTTGTTGATATGGGACAATTGAATCTTTGTTGCCGTGAAGAATGAGTACTGGAATTTTGACTGAATGAATAATTGCTTTATTGTCATATTTTTGTTTTATAAGCCATTTCAAGGGAAGAAAAGGAAAGATTCTTTTTCCCATTTCAATTGTATTCTCAAATGGAGATTCTAAAATTAAAGATTGTGAAGAGGGTTTTTCTATAGATAACTTTGTAGCTACTGCTGCACCAAGAGATCTTCCAAATAGAACGATACGGTTTTCAGGGATTCTATTTGCAAGCCAAAGATATGCACCTTCTATGTCTGAGTAGAGACCTTTTTCATTTGGTTTTCCTTCACTTAATCCATATCCTCTATAATCAAAAATAAAGATGCCCACACCCAAATATTTTTGCATAAGAAGAATGTTTTCTATTCTATGTGAAATATTTCCTGCATTTCCATGAGCCCAAAGGATTACTGAATTATTAGAAGAACTAGGCGGGAAGAACCACCCATGTAATTTGGTATTATCTTTTGCGGAAAATTTTATATTCTCATATTTAATACCTAACCCTTCTGGACTTGAGTCTAATAATTGGCGGGGATGATACAGGAAAAAGTTTTCAATTTTCTCAAAAAAACTGATCATAAGAATTCCTGCTATGAATAGGATTATAAAGGTTAAGGATATTTTTTTACGCAAGTCTTTTAGCTCTTCTTATTTAAAAGATTTCTTCATATACTTTTTTTATACAAAGATCTTGGATTGTCGTTATCCCTTTTCCAGTAAGTTCATCTCTGCTAGTAGGGTCATAAATACCTTCTTGCATCCAAAAGAATTTAGGTAAATGTTTCATTTTTAAAGTTTGGTTTGTTATTTTTGAGATTTCGTGACTTCTTCTGAAAATATTTATCATATCAATTTTTTCTTTTATTTCCAGAAGTGACTTATACGCTTTGACCCCTAAGGATTCTTCAATATTAGGATTGACCGGAATAATAGTAAAATTATTGTTTTGTAGAAATTCTCCAATCTTATAACTAGTTCTGTATTCTTTATTAGATAGACCAACTATCGCAATCGTATTGGTTTGTTCTAGGATGTTAGAAATTGTTAGTTTGTCGGGATTTGTATATGCCATTTTCGCCTTCATTGGAAAGTTTTTTTGTTATGTTACAATTTTATTTTTATATATGAGAAAATTATTTTCAATAGTTATGATACCAAAGTATTATAAAGGAAAGGCACAACTTCAAATAGAGGATGTGAATAATGAAAGAAAAAAAGACAATTGAAATTTTTCATGAATATCATTGACCATGGGCTTATCTTGCCGCGGCGCGGTTGGATCATGTCTGGGATGAGTTCGAGGGTTTAGTGAATCTTTCATGGAGAGCTTTTCCTTTAGAAATAATTAACAAAAGACCTGCTCCAAGACATATTGTCGATCAGGAGTGGCCTTTGGTTGCAGTACAAGAACCACTTGCTCCTTGCATAGCATGGCCACATGAGGAATATCTAAGTACGACTCTACTTGCTTATGAAGCATACAAAAGTGCTTTTCTTCAATCTCCGGTAAAATCTAGAAAATTTGATTTAAAATTAAGGCGCGCTTTCTTTTATGAAGGTAGGAGAATAGATAAGAATGATGTGCTTTGTGAAATCGCGTCTGAGTCGAATTTGGAAGTGGATAAAATTCGAAATGATTTAGAGCATAGGAAATTTGAAAAAGCAGTAATGGAAGATTACAAAGATTCCATGATTCTAAGAGATAAGAATAATATTCCTATGACAAGTCCAACTTTGATTTTTCCAAATGGGAAATTTATCCATAACCCCTATGCATCCGATAAAAAGATTGAAAATGGAAAATTAACTGAGGTTCATGCTCCAATTGCATATGGAGAAGATGTTTATGAGGGCTTTAGAAGAATTGTAAGGGATGGTTTAATTTGAAAATGATAAATTTTCACTTGATAGGATAAATTGATGCAATTTAGAAAATTAGGTCGAACTGATTTATTAGTCAGCGAGATAGGATTAGGGACTTACAAGAATCTTGATGTGAAATCCTCTGAAGGACAATTGCATTGCAATGCGTTAGTAGAGAAAGCAGTGGATTGTGGAGTGAATTTTTTTGATACTGCTCCTATGTATGGATATTCAGAAGAAGTATTAGGTAATGCATTGTATCTTATTGATAATAAATGTATTTATGCAAGCAAAGTACTGGAATCAAATTCTAGGGATGCAAAAGAAAGTATACAGAGAACATTGAGTAGATTGCAGATCGATACTATAGATCTAATGCAAATCCATAATATGTCTTCATGGAGGCAAGTTGCTCCCGTGCTTGAAGAATTTAAGAAAGAAGGAAAGGTTCGTTTTTTAGGTATTACGGATTATCGAGTTTCCAATTATTCAGAAGTTTTAACTGCTCTAAAAACGGGTTTTTTTGATACAGTACAGGTTCCCTATTATTTAGGAGAGAAAACTTGTAAAGAAATTTTATTTCCAATTGTTAGAGATTTAAATATTGGAGTAATTGTAATGACTCCAATTTCTCCAATTTTCGCGAGAGGAAGCTTAATTAATAAACTGAAGAATAAGGATCTGAGTTTTTTGAAGGAGTTTGGTGTTGTTACTCCTGGGCAGGCATTATTGAAATATCTTCTCTCAGACTCAAACATTTCTACTATTATCCCTGCGACCAGTAAAATAGAGAGAATTATCGAGAACACGAATTGCTCTAACAAAAAAGAATTGGACGAGAATTCAATTGAAAGACTCGAGTCTCTGTTAGGAAAATAATATTTGGTTAAATAGTTTCATATCGTTTGACATAAAGACTAGAAACAATTCAAATAAATTATATAGTTAAAATTTTAGGCAGATTTTTTTTATTTGAGGTGCATATGCAATATCCTTTTACAGACGAACAAAAGGCACTTGCTGAACTTACGAAAGATTTCATGGAACGTGAAGTTAAACCGGTGTCGGCTGAAATGGATCGTTGTCCTGATCCAAAAGATTGTTATCCTGCAGAACTTATAAATAAAGCTTCGAAACTTGGATTAAGAACCTTGGCTGTTCCTGAAGAATATGGAGGCTCTGGTTCTGATCTTTTGACAAGAACTTTGGTTTTATGGACAGGAGCCCAAATAGAAATTGGAGTTATCAAATGTATCAGTCAATGTTGGAAATTAGCGACGGCCCTATTTAAGAGAGGTACTAAACAACAACTTGAAAAATGGGGAAAAATGTTTGTTGAGGATGATGACTGTGTAGGTTCTTTTTTACTTACAGAGCCTGATTATGGTTCTGATAATATTTATCGTCAATCAGGTCCAGAATTAGGATTAAAAACTTCTGCTGTTAAAGATGGTGATTACTGGGTGATCAATGGAGCAAAACGATTCACCTCCTTAACTTCATGGTCAAAGATTCTACTTGTTTTTGCGAGGACTGATCCAAATGTTTCTGTCAGTGAAGGAAGTACTTGTTTCTTAGTTCATGGTGAACAAGAAGGAATTACTTACGGTAGAGTGCATGACAAAATGGGTTATAGATTGTATCCAAATGCTGAGAGTTTCTTCGATAATGTGAGAGTTCATAAGGATGATATCTTAGGTGAGGTGAACGGTGGATTCCAGACCTTTTCTACTATTTTTAGAGGTAGTGCTGAATTGATTGCCTGTAATACGGGAATATGTAGAGGAATATATGATTACTGTTATGCGCATGCAAAAGAGAGAATACAAGGTGGAAAGCCAATTATTGAACATCAGACTGTTCAAACGATGTTATCTGAAATGTTAATGAATATAGAAGTTGCAGAACAATTTATGTGGCGAATTTGCTGGGGAGTTGAGGAAGATGATAGCTTTAATCCGCGCTTTACTAGAAATGGAAAAGTTTTTAGTGATCAAGTAGCTTTGAAAACAATAGCGCTAGCTACAGATATTCTTGGTGGAATTGGAGTTATGAGAGATACTCCTACAGAAAAGATGTTTCGGGATCTTTTAACATTTCTTCACGGAGATGGTACAGATTCTCTGACATTACTCCGTATTGCTCAAACCTTGGAAAATCCTGCATAGTTCAGAAGAGAGCCATTGGTTTCTGGAGGATTAGATGGATTTAATGCTTGATAGCAAAGTTGCTCTAGTATCAGGTGGGAGTAAAGGTATCGGTGCGGCGATAGCAAGAGTTCTTTTGTCAGAAGGTTGTAATGTTATCATTGGAGGGAGAAATTTAGAGAATCTTTTAAATACTTGTAAAGACCTAGAATCTAATATTCAAGATGGACGACAAATACTTGCCTTTGAAGGTGATTTAACGGAATCAGATATACCTGAAAAGTTTATCTCATTTGCTATAGAAAAATTTAAAGGTATAGATATTTTAGTTAATAATGTTGGAGGTAGTATTCCTGGTGGTATTGAAGAGATTTCAGATAAAAATTGGGATAATGCATTTCAACTAAATCTATATCAAGCTGTAAAGTGTTCCAGACTTGCAGTCTCTGAGATGAAGAAAGGCGATGGGGGTTCAATATTGAATGTAGCTTCTATTTACGGAAGAGAAAGTAAGGGTTCAATGACCTATAATGCTTCTAAGGCTGCATTGATATCTTTTTCAAAAGCACTAGCTTTAGAAACTGCAGAAGATAACATTAGAGTAAATTGTATAGCTCCTGGAAGTGTGATTTTTAAAGGGGGAGGATGGGAAAAAAAAGTACTATCTTCCGATGATGGTTTGAAAAGTTTTATAGAAAGTGATCTTCCTCTGAAGCGTTTTGGAAGGCCAGAGGAAATTGCCACAGTTGCTGCTTTTATGGTTAGTCCCAAAGCAAGTTTAGTGCATGGTGCATGTTGGAATGTAGATGGATGTCAGAGTATTTCTAATATTTAGGAATTCTTTTTTTTTATAGTATTTATTTCTTTTTCACATTCTTGCTCTAAGGATGAACGGTCTTCGTTGAATTTTTCTCTGAGTTGTATCAAAACTTGACTGATTTCAGGTGGAATTTGTTCTGGAGGAGTTCCAATAGGAATAGAAGAATTGATCTTAGTTGTTTCCTGTTGAAAAAAAACATCTTTCTCTACAATTTTTTTTTTATATTTTTTCTTTATTTTTTCAATAGCTTCTCTGTCCTCAGGACTTAATTTTTCTAGTTCTTCTCTAGCTTT
>CAYWAX010000092.1:0-7449 GCA_964456425.1 uncultured Nitrospinaceae bacterium
TAGTTTGCAGGTTTTAGGAAGTGGGCTAGGAGTTCCAGAAGAAAGTTTTATTAAACTTTCAAGAATGGAAGAAATAGAGAATATTTCTCCGATTATTCAACAGACTGTTTTAGTTAAAAAAAAATCAAATAAAAAAGATTCTGTCACTTCATCATCAAAACCTGCATTGCTTTTGGGGGTTGATATTCTTGCGAGAGAGAATTTCCGTCTTTATGAGGTAGAAAAAATAGCTTCAACCGAAGATGTATTGTCTAGATTAGAGAAACGTAATGGAATTTTTTTAGGTAAAGAGTTGGCAAATATTCTTAATGTTGGAATTGGTTCTTTTGTAAATATAGACTCTGCTAATTACGAAAAATTTGAAGTAAGAGGAATTTTGAAAAAAAATAAATTATCAGATTCAATGGGTGGAATGCTGATAGTTATGGATATAGGTGATATTCAAGAAGCTTTCAATCGAATTGGATATCTAGATCGTATAGACATAGTTTTAAAAGACAATAAGAAAACTAATGATATGAAGGATTTAATACAAAGAAAAATTGCAGATGGTTTGATAGTTGATAGGCCCGAAAGACGTGGGTCTGATGTTGAGAAGATGTTAGGTTCATTCCAATTAAACTTAAAAGTTTTAAGCTTTATTTCAGTTTTAGTAGGTTTTTTCCTAATCTTTAATTCCATGTCCTCGTCAGTATTAAGACGTACGAAGGAAATTTCTACCTTAAGATCACTCGGATTAACTTCTTTTCAAGGAACTATTTTAGTATGTATGGAAGCAATTTGTATTGGTCTTTCTGGTTCTATTTTAGGTGTTGTTTTAGCTTTTGTTTTTTCTAAAGGTGTTCTATTAATTGTCACAAAAACAATCCAAAATCTTTATACTTTTCTTTACGTAGCAGATGTTAATCCTTCCGTAAATGAGATCATAATATCTATTTGTATAGGAGTTTTTGGTTCTTTCTTGTCTTCTTTGTGGCCAGCGATTAGGGCAGGGAGGATTCAACCATCTCGAGGAATTCGGGTTAGATTTCCATCTATTGTTCTTCCAAAATTTTATATGCGTCGTTTCTTTATTTTTACAATAAGTATGATATTTCTCTCCTATTTAGCTTCTAAGGCTTCACCTTGGAATGGTATTCCTGTTTTTGGATACCTTTCGGCTCTTTTTCTTATTGCATCAATTTCGTCGATTAGTTTCATAGTTGTTTTTTACACTTCCTTGTCTTTTAATTTTATTTTTCGTGATTTCAGATTAATGTCTCTTGCATCACACAATATACGGAGACATCTTTCCAGAAATGTTGTTACAGTCGCATCTTTATCTGTCGCAATAGCTATGCTCGTTAGTCTAGTTGTCATGATCAGCAGTTTTCGGGAAACAGTTTTTATTTGGACAGAGCAGACTCTGAGAGCTGATTTTTATTCGGCACCAGCATCTCATTTTGTGAAGGGTTCTAAGTCCGGTTTTAGAAAAGAACAAATAAATTCATTAAATAATTTAGAGAAAATTGCTGCTGTAGATGGTTATAGAAGTATCAAAGTTTTTTGGAATGAAAATAATATTGAGATTGGATCGGGAAATTTCAATATAGTTTCAGAATTCGGCAAACTTTTATTTTTGGATGGAAACTCAAAAGAAATTTTGAGGTTAGCTAAAGAACAAAAGGGAGCGATTATTACTGAGACCTTTTCAAATCGATTCAATTTATATAAGGGTGATTTTATTACATTGCCGACACCGGGAGGAAAAATACAAATCCAAATCAAAGGTATTTTTTATGATTATACTACCGATGGAGGAAGGTTAATCATTGATCAGGATTTTTTTAAGGAACTTTGGGATGATGATAGTTTAAATTCTATTGCTGTTTATTTAAAAAAAGGATCGGATAAAGAAAAAATGTTTAGTAAGATAAAAAAAATATTACCTTCTAATTTTATACTTTTAGATAATTCCGGTCTTAAAAAAAGAGTTTTCGATGTATTTGATCAGACTTTTTCTATTACTTATGTCCTAGAGGCGATTGCAATCTTAGTTGCAATTTTAGGAGTTGCTACTAATCTAAGTTCCAATATCTTGGATAGGAGAAGGGAAATAGGAACACTTCGTGCGATAGGAATGAATAGGTTTGAAACTATTATTTCTGTGATTTTTGAATCGGGATTTCTTGGCCTTTTTTCGTGTTTTCTGGGCATGATTTCAGGCTATTTTTTAGCTGGCATTTTAATCTTTGTGATTAACAAACAGAGCTTTGGATGGACCATTTATTTCAATTTCTCATTTTATAGCGTGCTTGTTTATCTTTTCTTTGTTTATTTATCTTCACTCCTGGCTGGTTCTATTCCTTCTAGAATAGCTGCAAAGACAGAAATCAAAAACGCGCTGAGGGCTGAGTGATGAAAAATCATTTATTTTTTCGAATTTTTATTTTTTCTTTGATACTTTTTATTTTTTCCCCTGTTCCTCATGTTTTTTCAAATAAATGGCAGTTAGCTCTTCCTGGATATAAGTATGAATTTCCGAATGAACATCGTTCCCATCCGAATTTTAAAATTGAATGGTGGTATTTTTCTGGAAATGTAAAAGATGAAAAGGGAAATAAATATACTTTCATGTTAACTTTTTTTCGGAGAGGATTACGTTTTAAAAAAACTCCGTTGGTAATGAAGAGTAAATGGGCTCTCGATAATTTATATTTCTCACATTTTTCGCTTTACAGTTCAAAAACTAACAAACATTATTTTTCAGAAAAATTTAGTAGAGGTGCTCTTGGTCAAGCAGGTGCATCTAACAAAAGTTTCAAAGTATGGATTGATGATTGGAAAGCAGAAATCAAAGATCCACAAAAAACTAACAAAATATTGATTTTTGCAAAAGAAAATAAACTGTATCTTGATTTTGAATTAGAGCCACAAAAATCTCCGGTAATTCACGGGACCAATGGCATTAGCCAAAAATCTGCAGGTCTAGGGCAAGCATCTCATTATTATTCCTATACAAGATTAAAAGTTAATGGCTCACTTTCCGTTGATGGAAAGAGAATTCTGGTTAATGGTAGTGCTTGGATGGATCATGAGTTTGGTTCAAATCAACTTGGTAAAGATCAGATTGGTTGGGATTGGTTTAGTATTCAACTCTCTAATAATACGGAATTAATGTTATATCTAATGAGAAACAAAAAAGGGAGTTATGATTTCACAAGTAGTGGTTCATTAATTGGAAGTGATGGTAGTGTTAGACATATTTCTTTGAATGATTTTTCAATTAAGAATAAGAGTTTTTGGAGAAGTGAAAAGACTAAGGCTTCTTACCCTGTCGAATGGGAAATAGAAGTTCCTAAATATGATATTAAATTAAAAATTAAAGCTTTGCATAATAGTCAGGAGTTAGATACTTCAAAAAGTACACAGATTATTTATTGGGAAGGTGGAATAGAAGTAGAAGGGTTGAGTCAAGGAATCCCAGTGAATGGAGTAGGTTTTGTTGAGATGACGGGTTATGCTAAATACGGAAGGCCAAAATTCTAAGATTTCCATAAGTGAGGAGACAATAATGTCTAAAATAGTTGGTGTAATTGGTCTTGGACTCATGGGTTTAGCCATGAGTAAAAAATTGATCGAAGCAAAATTTGAAGTGCAAGGTTTTGACATTGACCAGAAAAGAGTGGATGAATTGATTGCCGAGGGAGGAAAAAGCGTTACCTCCGCTAAAGAAGCAGCAATTGGTGCAGATTTTTTAATTACCTCTTTACTTTATAGTGAAGTCGTTAGAGAAGTTTGTCTCGGTAAAGATGGAATTTGCGAATCTGGAAATAAGGGATTGATAGTAATTGATACTTCTACATCCAGACCAGAAGATTCTATACAAACTGGTTCTGATATGAAAAAAGAAGGATATCAATTTTTGGATGCTAGCCTAAGTGGAGGAAGTCCGGATGTGTTAAAGAGAAATATGGTTGCTATGGTCGGTGGAGATGAAGAAGCATTTTCTAAAGCCACAGAAGTTTTAGATGTTTTTAGTCGTTCTATTTATCATCTTGGTTCAAATGGTGCAGGAGCTCGAACAAAATTAATAGTAAATCAAGTTCTTGGACTAAATAGGCTAGTTCTTGCGGAAGGGTTAGTAATGGGAATGAAAGCGGAAATGGATACAGAGACATTGTTGAAAGTTTTAAAAGATAGCGCTGCTTATAGTAAGGCTATGGATACTCGTGGTGAAATAATGATAAATGGTGCGTACGATCCTCCTATTTCCAGAATTAAACAACATCATAAAGATGTTAGGCTTATTCTTGAACAAGGCCAAAAACTTGCTTCGCCGACTTTATTAAGTCAAATACATTTACAAGTTCTTCAGGCTGCTGAGCAAAGCGGTTTAGGAGAATCTGATACGGGTTCAATTATAGAAATTTTTCGAAGATTGGCGGGAATTCCAAGTAAATAATTAAAAATTTGTCTTATAATTAAATTTTTTCGAGTTCTATTCGATAACTATTAAAAGTAGCGTTTTCATATTCAGAAAGCATGTCTCCAGTTAATTCGTTTGCCATTCCTAATTCTTCGTTTCCTCCTGCTGGAATATGTACAACTCCTTTTCGGATTATGTCAGAAGTCTTTGCAACAAATTTAGTTTCTCCAAAATCGTTAAATAAGCGTATTGAATCGCCATTTTGAATATCACGTTTCTTTGCATCTTCTAGATTGACTGTGGCCACATTGAAATCATGTCTAAGAAGTTTTTCTGCATTGTTGAATGTAGAACTAGCGCGAAAATAGGTTTTTGGAGTTATAAGTTTAAGGGGATATTTCATTTGTTCAGATTCGAGTAATTCTTTTGGAGAAAAATATTCTGGCACACGATGTATTTTATTTTCAAAGTAAATCTGAGCGCGTCCATGTTTTGTTTTAAGATCCCATGAAGAATTTCCTTCAGGAATATCTAAAGTGACAACTCCATTTTCCTCTAGTTCTTCTAAAGTGATTTTTTGAAACCAAGGGAAACGTGAATCCTTTCTGGCAAGGTCAATTAAATTTTCAATCCATTGCCTTGATCCATTCCATGGGAATTCTTTTTTGTATCCCATTTTTTCTGCAAGTAAGCATATAAAATCAAAATCATCTTTTGCTTCTCCTAAAGGTTTAAGTACACCTGGAGAGAAAAATATTTGATGTTTCGGCTTTCTTTCTTCGATGAGGTGATAGAAAGTTGAACCAACGCTCATTCCTTCTGTGATAGTTGAACGTTCAAGCCAAGTAGAAGCAGGAATTATTATGTCAGCACATTTTGCAGTTGGAGTAAGAAAAATTTCCGAGACTGCACAGAAATCAAGAGAAAGTAATGCTTTTTTTGTCTTATTCGAATTACCACCTTGTCCGATTGGATTGCCCCACATGAATAGTCCAGCATTAATGGGTCCTCCATAGGAATCAGGATTTAGGATTGCTTCCGCAATTTTTCCAACTGGCACAGTTCTTTTTACAGGATTTGGGACTCCCCAGTTCTCGACCATAATTTTTGATAACCCAGTTTCTGTTGCCCTATCAAAATAGAAATTTTCATCTGAAGAACCATGATTAATGACCCCATCAATTGCACCACTTATAAGATTTAGAATGTGTAATGCTCTGACTGCATTTTCCCCTTTCAATGTTCTCTGGTAGGCGCCGTAATAGACAATAATTTTTCCATTTTTAAGTGCGGAGGCTATTTCATGTACACTAGAGGAAGGTATGCCGCATTCTTTTTCTACAGCATGACTAGTCCATTTTTCAGAAGCATTACGCAACAGCTTAAATGAAGTAATGTAATTCTCTCCATTTATATTTTTTTCCATATCAATTTTCGGTTTCTTAGAAATTTTGTAAGAAACTAATTTGTCTAAATCTTCATCCCAAACTAACGGGTCTCCATCTTCATCGGTCAAGAAGCTACCAGTGGATTCTTTTACTAGAAAAGGAGCATTTGTTCTTTCCCTAAGAAAATTTTGATTCAAAGAATTTTGTTTCAATATAATTCTTAGAACTCCAAGTGCAAGAGCAGTGTCGGTTGAAGGTTCTATTGGAATATGTATATCAGCGAATCGTCGTACAGTTTTAGTTTTCATTGGGTCTATTACTATAAATTTCGTTCCTTTACGTTTTGCTTCTTGAAGAGATTGCATTAGTCCTCTGTATCCAGTTTCAACCGGATTATTTCCCCAAAGTACAATCCAATCGCATTTGTCGCTTTTTTTATTTTTTATTTGCCATTGACCAAGAACGTCATTACTTCCACCTAAAAAGGCGCTCCAACAAAGGCTTCCTCTATTGAAGGCTTCTATAGCTCCTCCCCATAGATTTAAAAGTCTCAGGATAGTTGCAGGTGCTGCATCTCTCCCTCCGGGGAGGGTATGTTGGGATGAATAATTGTATAACAAAATGCTTTCATTCCCGCCTTTAGATTTTGCATCTTGTAGACCGTCGGCGATAGCTGTTACAGCTTCATCCCAGGAAATTCTTTCAAAATTATTAAAACCGTTTTTACCACTTCCTTTTACCCCAACTCTTTTCATCGGATATAAGATTCTGTCAGGATGATTGTATCTATCAGGTATTTGAAATCCTTTAATACAGGGTTTTATATCCATTCTTGAATTAGCCTGGAAAGAAAGAATTTCTTCCCCCTGAGTTTTAACCTCAAAACTACATGGATTATTCCCACAATGTGGAGAACAAGTTGTAAATGATGTTTTTTTGGATTTGTTCATATGAAACCCTATAGTATTTAGTACGTGATTTATCACTTTACAGCGATGGGGAACCATCCTAACATACTTTATATATATTTTTCATAATTTCATTTTTAACTATACTGATGGAGGGCACAAATGGTTAAACGTGCTAAGGCCAATTCCAGTAACGCAAACACATCAAAAAAATCAAATAAACCAGCTACATGGGATACAATTATGCCTCTTCCTTCTAATCCAGAAACGGGAGAGACGGCTAATGACTTTTATATTCTGGATTGTGAAACACACGTTATGCCTGAAGATTATCGTCGTTTTATTCAGTATTTTGAGGGAACCAAGACTTTTGAATTTGCTCATGAGATGTGTAACCACTGGTTTTGGAAGGATCATAGAACAGGGAAGCAAGCTGCGATACATCCAGGGATGGATTGGCATATTGATAAAATCATAGCTGATATGGACCGTTCCGGTGTTGACCAAATAGCTTTGATGAGAGAGTCATTTATAGACACTGCTGGAGATAGCGCTCCTTTTTCAACAAATCAACATGTAATTGATGCTATTGAGAAATATCCTGATCGTGTAATTGGAGTATCAAATGTGGGCCCATTTTCAAAAAGAAAATTGAAAGACATTCTTTGGGAGTTAGAATATCTTCACGATAATTATAATTTCAAATTTACAAAATTCTATCAACCTGAAGACTGTCCTATAAATG
>CAYWAX010000093.1:0-7445 GCA_964456425.1 uncultured Nitrospinaceae bacterium
TTCAAGTTTACTAATAGATGAAAGGAAATCTGGAACTTCATTCGGCTTTATCCCTAAACGATTCATCCCAGTATCAACTTTCAAATGAGCACGGACCTCTACACCCTCAGATTTAGCAAAATTAGATATAGAAATTATCTGTTCATGATTCCACACTACAGGATCCAAATTGAGTGAAACGATTTTTTTAATATTTTCGTTTGTTGCATCACTCATTAATAAGATTCGAGGATTTTCTCTATCCATATCAAGTTTAAGAGAAGTTTTTCTAAGCATCTCCGCTTCAGCAATACTAGCAACTCCAAACCATCTAGCACCCGCCCGCAGAAAAGTTTCACTAACTTCTACAGAACCATGTCCATAAGCTTCACTTTTTACCGAACAAAGGATCTCTTTTCCTTTAAATGATTCGGTAAGAATATTATAATTATTTTTGAGTATATCTAAGTCGATAAATGCAACAGTTCTTTCATGTTGCATAGAATTAGAGAAAATATGTGAACTACTAATAAGACAACTCCACAATTAATCAAAATTTATCTGAATGAAAATCGTCACCGCTTGTCTGAGCAACTGAAGTAGAGTTTTGGCGATGAAAATTATCAAGATTAGAAAAACGAGCATATTCATCAAAAAACTTAATTTCCAAGTCTCCAGTAGGACCGTTTCTTTGTTTTGCAAGAATAACTGTTGCGACCCCTTTATTTTCAGGGGTTGGCTCATAATATTCTTCACGATATAAGAGTGCAACGACATCTGCATCTTGTTCTATTGAACCAGACTCGCGCAAATCAGAGAGATTAGGTTTCTTCCCTTCCCTTGACTCTACAGCTCTAGAGAGCTGACTTAGAGCTACTACGGGTACATCTAGTTCCTTTGCTAATCCTTTAAGTCCTCTTGATATTTCACTAATCTCCCTCTGTCGATTTTCTACATTTGAACCCCTGTGAGTCAATAACTGCAGATAATCTACGATAACTAGACCCAAACCTGAGTCATGTTTTAATCTTCTACATTTCGCTCTTATATCAAAAACTGATAGATCTGTAGCATCATCAATAAAAATAGGTGACTCTTTAAACTCCCCCGCAGATTGAATCAAAACAGGCCACTTATTTGAGGGCATGAAACCACTTTGCAAACTCCTAGCATTAACCATAGAACGAGAACATAACATCCTAATTGCTAGAGATCTTGCGCTCATTTCCAAACTAAAAATTGCAGTAGGGACTTTTGTTTCTAATGCAGCATTTTCAGCAAGATTTAAAGCAAAAGCAGTTTTTCCCATACTTGGTCTACCTGCAATAATTATTAGTTCCGAGGGTTGTAATCCTGAAGTAAGTCTGTCAAATTCACTGAATCCACTAGGAACACCAGTAATATGTTTTTTCTTGTCATAAAGGTCTTCGAGATAAGGAAAAGTAACTTTAATCACTTCTTCCATTGAACTAATACTTTTTTGAAATCTACCAGAAGAAACTTCTAACATTGCTCTTTCAGCATCATCAATTAATTTATCTGTATCTTCTTCACCCAGATAAGCTCTTTCTGCTATTTCATTTGACGTAGTAACTAAATTTCTAAGCAAGTAGGTAGTTCGAACTAATTTTGCGTGAGTTACAGCTCTCCTAGGACTAGAAACATCATCTGACAAACGTGATATGTACTCTAAACCACCAGCATCATCTAAGGTTCCGTTCTTTTTAAGAGTATCCGCTAAAGTGATTAGATCAATTGGTTCTTGTTTTTCGAAAAGTGAAACAATAGCATCAAAAATTGCTCTATGACTTACTCTATAAAAATGATTAGGTCGTACTACTTCAAGGACAGAAGAAACAATGCCATTGTCAAGCAGCATAGCACCAAGTACGCTCTGTTCAGCTTCTATATTTTGTGGTGGCAGGTAATCAGAATTTGATTTGTTATCACCTTTGGGAGGTGTTCTCAAAAATAACCCCCATTCTCATAAAACGAAAAAAATAATCAGAATTTACATATTTATTTCGCTTTATTACTAAAGGTAAATAGTAGAAAAGATTATTCAGTCTCAGTTTCAACTTTAGTGGAATCAACAGAATTCTCTTCTTTTTCAGCAGATTGTTGAACATCTGCACCAGGAGATTCTTCTACCTCTCCTGAATCTTCAACTTCAGCTGATTCCTCTACATCTTCCTGAAGTACATTTATTCTTACAACCGGCCTAACATCTTCATGCAAACGAATAGGAACCTCAAAAACACCTACTTTTCTAATCGGTTCTTCAAGTATAATTTTTTTTCTATCTATCTGAATGCCTAATTTCGAAAGTTCCTCTTCGATCATCCTATTCGTCAAAGAACCAAACAAACGTCCATCCGGGCCAGCTTTCAGATGAAATTCAAGTTTAATATCACTGAATTTAGAAGCACTATCTTCCGCATCTCTTTTAGCTGCTTGAACCTGAGCTTCCCTAAGAATTTTTTCATGTTGACTAGTTTTAACATTTCCAATAGTAGCATGTAATGCCAAACCATTAGGCAGTAGAAAATTCATCCCATAACCATCTGAAACATCGACCACATCACCTGCCTCACCTAATTGGTCAACGTCTTTTCTTAAAATCAAACGCAAAATTTTATCCCCTTTTACTTAAGAACGATCTATTGTGTATGGCATCAACGCCATATATCGCGCTCTTTTTACAGCTGTAGTCAATTGTCTTTGATAAAAAGCAGTTGTTCCAGTAACTCTTCTAGGGATAATCTTTCCCCTCTCACTAACCATATTCTTTAAGGTTTTCACATCTTTATAATCTATATAAAAAATACCTTCCGTAGTGAAACGGCATATTTTTTGTCTTTGGAAACGTTTTCTTTTTTTTCTTCTGTTATCAGAATATCCACGCGGTACTATCGGCATATAAAACTCCTAATCAACAAACATTTAAAAAGGTATATCATCGTCTTTAATAGTTGAATTATCAAACGTCTGATCAGAGAAACCACCCGCCTGGGAACCTGCCTGACCACCAGTAGCAACATCCCTTGGTTTTATAAAGTGAATATTATAAGCAACTACCTCATGCTTACTTCTTCTCTCGCCTTCTTTAGATTCCCAGGAATTAAAAGCAAGCCTTCCTTCTACTAGAACAGGACTTCCTTTAACTAATTGCTCTTCTGACCATTCTCCCTGTTTTCCAAAGACAACAATATCTACAAAACAAGTATCCTCTTTCCAATCGTCACCACTTTTATATCTTCTATTAACTGCTAAACCAAAATTTACAACAGCAGTTCCTGAAGGCAAGAACCGTTTTTCAGGGTCACGAGTCAGATTACCTCTTAAAAAAACACTATTTAAAGACATAAGACATCTCCTATTTCACCTTTTTCTAAAGGAGAAATTAACTTTCATCCTTTACTTCTTGAGCAGCTTCGTGATCAGCTGTCTTTTTAATTTTTCTCAAGACGGATTCCTCAATACGAATCGTCATATATCTGAAAGTTTCTTCGTCCAATCTCATCCCTTGTTCCATCTGGGAAATAACGTCTTTTTCGGCCTTATAAGTGACTACAAAATAAGTACCATGTCTTTGCTTATTTATAGGATAAGCTAAACGTTTTTTTCCAAGACGATCTACAGATATAATCTCAGAACCACTTTCCTTTAAATGACCCTCAACTCCGTGAATCTTTTTTTCTACTGCTTCATCATCCAATTCAGGTGATAAAAGCACCATAGTTTCATATTGACGCATTTATGAAATCTCCATACTAACAAAAACGAAAAAAGAAAAACTAATACTACATCATTCAAAACCTAAAACAAAGGAGCCAAAACAAGAGAAACTATAGACATTAACTTGATCAGGATATTCATCGAAGGACCAGAAGTGTCTTTCATTGGGTCTCCAACTGTATCACCTACAACAGCAGCCTTATGTGCTTCGGAACCCTTTCCTCCAAGTTTACCGTCTTCTATTTCTTTTTTGGCATTATCCCAGGCCCCACCAGCATTAGCCATAAGTAATGCTAAAAGTACACCAGATAACAGAGCTCCAGCTAACATACCTCCTAAAGCCTCTTTTCCCATAGAAAAACCAACTATAATAGGAACAATAACAGCAGTCACACCAGGAATAACCATTTCTTTTAACGCGGCTTGAGTACTAATATCAATACATCTACCACTATCAGGCTCCGAAGTGCCTTCCATAATTCCTTTATCTTCTTGGAATTGTCTTCTTATCTCTTGAATCATTATAAATGCAGCTTTACCTACAGAGTTCATAGTTAGTGAAGCAATTATAAAAGGAACAGCCCCTCCTATCAATAAACCTGCTACTACATTCGCATCTTGCAAATCTATAGATTTAACTCCAGCGGCTTTTGTATATGCAGCAAAGAAAGCCAGCGCGGTTAATGCAGCAGAACCGATTGCAAATCCTTTCCCAATAGCTGCAGTCGTATTTCCCAAAGCATCTAACCCATCAGTGATTTCTCTAGTTTCTGGACCTAATTGACTCATTTCTGTAATTCCACCAGCATTATCAGCAATTGGACCGTAGGCATCTACTGACATTGTGATACCAATAGTTGCAAGCATACCAACTGCGGCAACAGAAATACCGTACAAATCTGCTAACTGATTTGAAATTAAAGTTATAATTGCCAAGACAACTATAGGAGCACATACACTTTCTAAACCAACAGCAAATCCACTAATAATATTAGTTGCAACACCTGTTTCTGAAGCATCTACTATCTGACCAACGGGCTTGCCACCAGTACCAGTATAATATTCTGTTAATAAACCAATAACTATTCCACCCAATGTTCCAATTAAAATAGATGCGAATATAGATATTGGCAAACCCATAGTATTAGTAACAAAATAAGCCAGTATTACAAATACTAATGCAGCCAAGAAGGTAGAACCTCTTAATGCTGTAGCAGGATTTGTTCCTGAAAGTAATTTCATAGATCCTATCCCAATTACTGAAGATATAAGACCCATCATAGCGAGCAACAATGGAAGTGCCATAGCAGCAGAAGTATTAATACCCATTCCTATCATAGAACCTATGAAAATTGTAGAAATAATAGCACCAACATAGGATTCAAAAAGATCTGCTCCCATTCCAGCAACATCTCCTACACAATCTCCAACATTATCCGCTATAACTGCAGGATTTCTAGGATCATCCTCAGGAATATTTTCCTCTACTTTTCCGACCAAGTCCGCTCCTACATCAGCAGTTTTAGTATAAATACCTCCGCCAACACGAGCAAAAAGGGCAATCGAACTAGCTCCCATAGAAAAACCATTAATAATGCTGGCATTACTTTGTGCATTTAATACGTCAAAATACCAAAAAAGGAATCCAACTCCCAAAAGACCAAGGCTAGCTACAGAAAGGCCCATAACCGTTCCACCGTAAAATGCCATAGAAAGAGCACCGGATTGTCCACCTTCAGAATTAGCAGCTGCAGCGGTTCTCACATTTGCTTTTGTGGCTGCATTCATACCAAAAAAACCGGCTAAAACAGAACAAATAGCACCAGTTATAAAAGACAATCCCGTATCAAACGAAATTGCATAACTTAAAATTAAGAAAACTACCAAAACAAAAATAGCTAAAATCTTATATTCTCTTTTTAAAAAAACCATTGCGCCATCGCGAATTTGACCTGCTAATTTGATCATTAGTTCATTACCAGGGGATTGTTTCCCAATCCATATATAAATAATCCCTGCGAGTAACAAACCAGCAATCCCAAAAAAAGCTGCTAAATTAGAAAAAGCAATCATCGACTATTCTGACCCTCCTGGTTTAAAAAAACCGAAAAAAAAATAAAAAAACGGGCAATTAAATTTGTAAATCTATGAAACAAAATCAAAGGCTTTCAAAGCCACTTCTTCTAAAACTTCATCAATTATCAGTAACTCTTTTGAAGAAAACCGTTTAAGAACCCAATCTGAAACTTCAATATCTGTATCCGGTCTCCCAATGCCAATTCTAATTCGAGAGAAATCTCTAGTTCCTAATTTCTCAATGATGTCTCGTATACCTTTATGACCTGCATCACCACCAGTAAGTTTCTGTCTAACAGAACCCAATTTAACATCAATATCATCATGTATAACAATAATATTAGAAGGCTCTATATTTTTATACTGAGTAAAACTTTTAACACAAGAACCACTTAAATTCATATAAGTCTTCGGTTTTATAACAAAAACTTTTTTATCATCAAATAAAACCACACCATAATCAACATTTTTGTCAGAAAAATTCATTTCTACATCATATTTACCACAAAAATAATCCAGAGCTCTGAACCCGACATTGTGACGGGTGCTGTCATAATCCTGCTCAGGATTACCTAAACCTACAATCACTTTTGTGGAGTGCATACATCAACCTTGAGAAAATCAATCTTCGTTTTCTTTCTTTTCTGAATCATTAGATTCTGTTTCATCTTTACTTTCTTCAGTACCTCCAGAAGATACTACAGAATCTGCTTCTTCATCTCCCTCAATATCTTCTTCCACTTCTTCCTCTTCTTCAACAGGTGCCGAAATAGAAAGAACCGGATCGTCAATCACATTTAACAGAGATACATTTCCAGGAATCGAAATATCCCTTACATGTAAAACTCCTCCAATATCTACATCAGAAATATCTAGCATGATCTGTTCTGGAATATCAACAGGAAGACATTCAACTTCAAGTTCTCTAAGTACTTGAGATAAAACACCACCCATTTTAATACCAACCGCTTCTCCTTCAAGTACAAGAGGCACTGAAACTGTGATTTTTTGATCCATCCTAATCTCAAGTAAATCTACATGAACGTAGGAATCATTCATAACATTATAATTCAAGTCTTTAACAATGACGGATCTTTCTTTCTTCTTTTCTCCAGCAACCTTTAGTTTGAAAACAACATTACTTCCTGCTGTAGTATGTAAAAGAGAATACAGAACTTCAGGATCTAATTGAATAGACACGGGTTCATCAACCCCATAAACAACAGCTGGGATAAGACCATCTTTCCTTAATCTTTTAGCGTAACTCTTTCCTTTTCCTTCTCTTACCTCTGCTTCAAGTACCAATTCTTCCATACGTCGTACTCCGTTTAAAGAAGATAAAATTCATTCTAAATAAAAAGACTACTTACAGACGAATCTTCGTGTATACGGGTAATTGCCTCTGCAAGGAGTTCGCCTATTGTTAAAACTTTCACTTTTCCAGAATCTTTCAACTTACTTGGAAGAGGTATAGTATCTGTTGTAACCAATTCTTCCAAGACTGAATCGTTAATTCTATCAGAAGCAGGACCGGAGAGAACTGGATGAGTGCAACATGCATAGACTCTACTTGCACCTTTTTCTACTAATGCTGATGCAGCTTGAGTTAATGTTCCAGCAGTATCTACTATGTCGTCAACAACTAAAACATC
>CAYWAX010000094.1:0-7326 GCA_964456425.1 uncultured Nitrospinaceae bacterium
AGCGAAGAAGAAATGGAAAAAACATTCCAAATAAACACTTTTGGAACTTTCTATATATGCAATGCCGCAGCCAATCACATGAAACAAAAAATAGTCTCTGACAATGGTGGGGGAAAAATCGTCAATTTTGGCTCAGTTGCAGGATTTAGAGCAAGACCAAATGTCCCAATTTATGCTGCTTCAAAAGCCGCTGTCCATGTTCTCACACAATCTATTGCTGTAGACTGGGCAAAATATGGAATAAGAGCTAATGTAGTAATTCCAGGACAATTTGATACAGATATGGGAGCTCCATTGATGAACGACCCCGATGCATTAGAGGAGTACGTAAAAAGAATCCCTGCTTCTAGAGTTGGACAACCTGAAGAATTACCCTCTTTAGTAATTTATCTATGCTCTGATGCTTCTTCATATGTTACTGGAGGCCTTTTCCCTATGGATGGAGGACTAACTTTACAATAACTTTAATAAAAATTCTGTTTTTTGGGAAAACAAAGAATGAAAAAAAAATTTAAGATTGGAGTAGATGTCGGTGGCACTTTTACAGATCTCGTGCTTATGGACAGCAATTCAAATTTGCTCTGCTTACGTAAATCGCCAACCAATATCTATAATCCAGAACTTGGAATAATCGCTTGTATTGAAAAAGCAGCTGAACATTTAGAAGTCTCAAAAGAATATCTTCTTGAAAATTGTGAAAAATTTGTTCATGGAACAACTGCTGCTACAAATGCATTGCTTACAAATAAAGGCGCTAAAATAGGACTTTTAACAACAAAAGGATTTCGTGATTCTTTATCTTTCAGGAGAGGATTTAGAGAAAATGTGTGGGATCATCGTGCTGCTTATCCTACTGTTCTTGCTGATCGTTTCCTACGATTTCCAATCGAAGAAAGAATTGATGCAAATGGACAAGAAGAAACAAAACTTTCTAAAAATGATATTTCAAAAGCGGCTTCATTCTTTAAAGGTGAAAAGATTGAATCTATAGCTATATGTTTTATAAATTCATATCTAAATGCTTCTCATGAAAAAAAAGCTAGGAATCTACTGGAGAAAAAAGAACTAGAAATTCCTATTTTCCTCTCTTCTGAAATCGCACCTATAATCGGCGAATACGAAAGAAGTTCTACTACTTGCGTTAATGCTTATATTTATCCTGTTGTAACTTCTTACCTCAAAGAACTTGAAAAACAACTTAGAGCAATTCGTTATGAAAATCCAATTCATCTTGTACAAAGTAATGGAGGAATGACTGATATAAAACAGGCAATTCGAACTCCAATTTCTCTAGTTCTCTCAGGTCCAGCGGCGGGAGCTTCTACAGGATGTATTTATGCAAAATCTTTCAAAAAACAAAATGGAATTTTTTTCGATATGGGTGGAACTAGTACAGATGTCACTCTAATAAGAGATGGTAGCCCAGGAATGATAGATCAATCTACGGTAGGAGGTTATCACGTAAATCTGCCATCCGTAGAAGTACAAACAATAGGAACAGGGGGAGGCACTTTAATTTGGGTAGATGCAGCTAAAGGGATTAGAGTCGGACCTAAAAGTGCGGGCTCTGAACCTGGACCGGCTTGTTATAGCAAAGGCGGAGTTCAGCCAACTATCACAGATGCGAATTTATTATTAGGTCGAATAAATACTAAAGGGTTATTAGACGGAGAAATTCCACTTTCAATCAAAAAGTCTAGAACAGCTTTTAATGATTATGTTGCTAAAAAACTCAAAATGAATACGACCCAATCTGCAATTAGTGCAATACGTTTAGCAAATCAATTTATGGCAAGTTCTATTTTGACAATTTGTTCTCGACACGGTTCTGATCCTAGAAATTTAACTCTCATTGCGGGGGGTGGTGCAGGTGGAATTTCTGTATCTAGTGTTGCAAGAATATGTGGAATCAAAAAGATTTTAATTCCAAGAGAAGCTTCTGCCGCCTGTGCAGTAGGTATGGTTTGTGGACCCTTACGATATGATCGAAAAAGAAGTTTCATGGTTAGGACAAGCGAAACAAGTGCAAAGCAACTTCTCGAACAATTTAACAATTTAAAAAAGGAAACAAAGGTCTTGGTTCCAGAAACAGAAAACCAAGAATTAATTTTTGGAATAGATATGCAATACCCAGGTCAGGCTTGGGAACTAACTATCAACTTAGATAAAATTTCTTTAAAAAACTTATCTCCCAAAAAATTAGAAATACTTTTTCACGAAGAACATCTAAACAATTATGGACATAACAGACCTACTGAACCGGTTCAAATTACAGGTTTTAGAATTACATTAAAAGAGAAACAAGACTCTTCGCTTCCCATACATCCTCAAGTTCAAAATATAGAAGAAGTTTCTTTAGAGGAAAGAAATGTTTATTTTGAAAAAACTGACAGTTGGGAAAATTCTAAAGTGTTCAATGGAGAATATATAACTAGAAAAATGGAAATTAAAGGTCCTGCTATTATAGAAGAATCTTCCACTACAATTTTAGTTGAACCTGGAGATATACTTTCTCTGAATAAAAATGGTGCTTTCCAAATAGAGTTAGTAACAAAAAAATCACCAAAAAGAAAAATTCACAAAAAAGAAAAAATTGACCCAGCAAGTCTAGCGATTTTTCAAAATCAATTAGACCTTATATCTCGACAGATGGGCATCATAATGCAAAGAACTGCGCGTTCAACTATCTTTAGTCAGGCACATGATTTTTCTTGTTTTATTACTGACTCTTTAGGACAATTAGTTTCTCAAGCTGATGGACTTCCTATTCATACAGGAAGCGGTGGATTCGCAGTCCGAGGGGTTCTCAAAAAATTCGATAAAAAAATTTATCCTGGAGATTTATTCCTACTGAACGATCCATATATTGGAGGAGGAAATCATCTACCTGACTGGACTGTAATTGCACCAGTTTTCGTTCAAAATACTCTTTGTGGTTTCGTTTCAAATAGGGCACACCAAGTTGATGTTGGTGGAGGTGTAATAGGAACTTATAATTCAGACGCAACAGAAATTTTTCATGAAGGTATAAGAATTTCTCCAATAAAGATTAAAAACAAAGGTAATTTCGAAGAAGACATTTTAAAACTTATCCTTTCAAACACTCGAGCTTCTGAAGTAATTAGACATGACTTTTCTGCTATGGTTGGAAGCACACAAATAGGCGTCTCTAAACTTGTCGAAATAATTCGTGAAAAAGGAAAAAAATTTGTCTTAGAAGGTTTTTCGGAACTACTAAATTATTCTGAATCATTAATGCGATCTGAATTAAGGAAAATCCCAGACGGGATTTACAAGGGAATAGAAACTATGAATACAGATTGTTTTGAAGAAAAAGAAATTCCAATATATCTAAAACTTACAAAAAAAGGAACAAGTATTACCGCAGATTTTTCTGGGAGTTCACCACAGATTAAGGGGTACAAAAATAGCCCAATATCAAATACTCATTCTGCATTATATACGGGAATTTCATCGCTTGTAGATCCTAATATTCCACACAATGAAGGCTCATATAGACCGATAAAAATCGTTGCGCCTGAAGGAAGTGTAGTAAATGCAAGTTTCCCTGCTCCCGTCACCCTATGTACAGTTTTTCCTGCACACGAAATAATTCATTGCGTTTGGAAATCTATACATAAAAAATTACCGGATAAAGTATCAGCAGCATGGGCAAAAACTGCCTATCCAATTACTGCTGGCTATGATGAAAAAAACGAATTTTTTGTCATTTATCATTGGCTCGGAGGACCAGGAACTGGCGCAGTAATGGGAAGAGATGGCTTAGATCTTATTGGAAATCTCCCAACTTTAGGAGCATTAACAATCCCGAATTTAGAACATTACGAACAGGATTATCCAGTTCATTTTATTCGCCAAGAAATAAGAAAAGATGGTGGAGGACCCGGAAAATGGAGAGGTGGTACGAGCGTAAATTATGAGGTAAAAATCAAATCTCCTATTAGTTGTTCGACAAGAGGAGAGTCTTGTAGAACAGTAACATCCTTTGGTTTAAATAAGGGCAAACATGGTTCTATTGCTAAAGTGCTCTACAAAGAAAATGGGAACAGCAAATGGGTAACACTCCCACAGTATCAAAATATAGAACTATTACCCGGTACCCTTAAAATTGAGGGAGCTGGCGGGGGCGGATTTGGAAATCCTTTCCAAAGACCAATCAAATCTGTCTTGCAAGATGTTAAGAACGGTGTCGTATCTATAAAAAGTGCACTGATTGATTATGGAGTATGTGTCAGTTCAAAAAAATTTATCGTAGATGAATCACAGACTAAGAAAATAAGAATGAAAAAAATTAGAGCCTAGGAATTTTATCATTATTCACAAGTTCAACAATTGATTCTTCAAATGCGCTGATTGTTCTTTCAACATCTTCTTCAGAATGAGCAGAAGAAGTAACACCCCCCGTATAAGACATAAGATCCACTCCCCTACTTCTTAGAGACATCTGAAAATCTAATACCTGACTTTGAGGAATAGTCTTTAGCTCACGAGCATGCATGCTTGTATAATTTTCTTTTTTATGGGAACCCAGAAAAACATGAAAAGTTGAGGACTCTCCATATACAAATCCTGAGATTTCATATCTCTTAAAAATCTGCGAGAAATTTTCTCTAAGTTTTGCAGCTAACATATCTGCTTTTTTTTGAACTTCTCCCAACTTAAAGATCTCAAGCGCAGCTATTCCACTCGCTGATGACAAAGGATTTGCATTAAAAGTACCACGATGAAAAACTCCTGCTTGAAGACCTTTAAATTCCTTGCTGGGATCAAGAAGACCCATCAATTCAGATTTTCCAGATACGCAACCTCCAGGCAAACCACCAGTAAGATTCTTTGCAAGTGTTGTGAGGTCTGGAGTGACCCCCTCAAGTTCCTGAACTCCTCCAGGACTCCATCTAAATCCAGTAATGACTTCATCAAAAATCAGAACTACATCATTCAAGTCACATAATTTTCTAAGTCCCTTCAAAAAAGAATTGGGAATTGGGACCGTTCCCCAAGATGCTCCTGATGGCTCAAGAATAATAGCAGCGATATCTTTATTTTGAGACAAGACATCTTCTACAAACTGTAAATCTGCAGGACAAACAATAGATGAATCTACTATATTTTCAGGTAATCCATGAGATACTTTTTCATCAAATGGAAACTTAATTCCAATATTAGTATCATCTCCCCAACCATGAAAATGGCCTTCGAATCGTATTATCTTACTCCGTCCCGTAAATGCTCTTGCCAATCTTATTGCTAAAATATTCGCTTCTGTCCCAGAGCCTACAAATCTCACACGCTCAGACGAAGGATACATCTTAGATATTAATTCAGCCCACTCTAATTCTTTTTCTGTTAAAGAGGAAAACAAAGTGCCTTTATCAACTTGTAAATTTACTGCTTCCACAATAGCTTCATGAGAATGTCCTAATAAAAGAGCAGCACTACCCATTGAGTAGTCTATATATTCGTTTCCATCTACATCCCATTTCCGAGAACCTTTTGCTTTAGATATAAAAATAGGGAATGGAGTTGCATAACGTAATTCGCTTGTAATTCCGCCAGCAATTAAACTTTTTGCTTTTTCAGACAATTTCTTTGACTTTTGCCTCTTAGAACTAAAGGAATCATCCATTTATGTGAAATCTCCATTAAAATAATTAAACTATAATATTTTTAATCATACTTCTTAAAAGTTTTTATTAACAAACTTCTCTTAAAAAAAAATGAAATCACTCTTTTCCTGAATTTTTTTTCTTTTCTTTTGGAATAAAAATAATCATTGGGAAAACTAAAAGAAACATTCCCCCTAAGAAAAAATGTACTGAGTTATAGGAAAGAATACCAGAGTGCAGAGAAATCAGATTTTCTGCCATTTTCAAAGAATGCATTTTCAACAAAGAATATGTATTCTGTTGCTGTAAAAAAATAGATAAAATTTGATCTTTATAAATCCAAAACTCTCTGTTCAAATCGCTGATCGAACCCATAAGAGCAATTCGATAAAATGCTTCATCCCTAGCAAGTAATGTTGTTAATAACGCGTAACCAAGGTTGCCACCTATACGTCTACTAAGATTATATAAAGCCGAAGCCGCAGTTGTATCCTGAGGTTTAATAGTACTGAAAGAAACTGCAGATAAGGTAACAAAGAAACATGGCATTCCAAAACCCATAATCATTAGAGGATATGCCAAATCCCAATAATTTGCCTCTAGTGTTAATTGCGACAAGAGATAAAATGTATAAGACATAAAACAAGCACCACTGAAGATAAGCAAACGCGCTCCTATAAAATTAAACAAAAATCCAACTGTTGGGAGCATAATAAAGAGAATTGCACCACGCGGAAGAAGTACTAACCCTGCATCCATTGCAGAATAAGAGAAAAGATTCTGTAGAAGTTGAGGCATTAAAAAAGTAGACCCAAAAAGTGCTATGCCAAAAATAAAAATAATAAGAGACCCTATACTCAGCGGAATATTCTTCAAAACTCTAAAATTTATAATTGGATCAATAGTATTCAATTCCCAGAAAACAAGAATTATAGCAGCAAGAACAGTGATAATTGTCAGCATTGTAATAAGCTCGGAATCAAACCAATATTCTTCCTGTCCTCTTTCCAATACAAACTGAAGTCCTACTAGGGTAATCGACATAAGACATATGCCAAACCAATCAACTTTTTTAATGCCTCGTTTCAAAAATGGAGGATCTACTATAAAAATATTCACTAGAATCATACCGATCACGCAAAAAGGGATATTAATAAAAAAGACCCATGGCCATCCATATTCCTCAGTTAACCAACCACCGAAGACAGGACCCATAGCAGGAGCAAGTACAACTCCCATACCGAAAAGACCCATTGCAATACCCTGTTGTTTAGACGAATACGTCTCTCTAAGAATTGCCTGCGATATCGGAATGAGGGGACCACCACCAATTCCTTGTATAGTTCTATAAATTATCATTTCGGGAAACGAACCAGCTGTCGCGGAAAGAAGAGATCCAATAGTAAAAATAAGAAAAGAAATTAAATAAAAATTTTTTCTTCCAAGAACAGTACTCCACCAACCTGTCATAGTAATCATGATTATTTGTGAAATAGAATAACTAGTGGCAATCCAGGTTACAGAAGATAAATCAACTCCAAATGCACCTCTCATATGGGGTAGAGAAACATTTACTACACTCACATCCATTACTGAAATAAAAGTTCCAAAAACTGTCGCAGTAGTAATCAGAAAACGATTTTTAGAATTAGAAATGAATTGTTCATTTTGATTCTTATTCATTTTCTAAAAGTTCCAA
>CAYWAX010000095.1:0-7288 GCA_964456425.1 uncultured Nitrospinaceae bacterium
TTTGTCCGTTATAAGCTTCCGAGAGATTCTTGTCGACAGCTTCTTTAAATTCCTGATATCCCGTCAAATAAGGAGGTGGAGTCGTCACTTGAAGACAATCATGCACCGCCTTCATTCCCTGTTTAGTGTATACGTCTAATGTACTTTTAGCATTCATATGTCCAGGATGCCATGGATCATGGAAAGTCATGGTTGGATGACCAACAACACTTGTACTATTTTTTAAGGTACTCATATAAAGAGCCCAATGCGCTGCCTGTCTTTTTCTAGGGCTATATTTATTAACTACAATTCCCATTACTGGTGCAGAAAAAGCTCTATGAATCAACTTTCCTGAGAATTTAGAACCTGGAACTAAACCATAATAAAATTTCCCACGAGTTGGAGATTTAGCCGTTGGACTTTCTATTTTTGCAATTATTCCATCCCAATACTGACAGGAGAATATTTTTCCACCAACTAATCTCGGTATCATCTGAGGGGAACCCCAAGCAGATGCTTCTGGATGAGAAACTTGTTTTAAAGCAAGAAATGTGTCGATTGCATAATGAGCTGCAGGAGTAGTCAATTGAGGTTCTGCATCATCACTAATAGGAAAACCGCCTGCAGCATACAAATACTGCCAAAACCAAAAACTACTATTAGCCTTGTCTCTTAAACCACCAAAACCATATAAATCTTTTTCTGGACGGTGAAAAAATTTAGCCATTTCTAGTTCATCTTCAAACGTTACTGGCCATTTCAGTTCTTTCCCATGTTTATCCGCAAACTTCTTTCTCTCATCAGGATCATCAAAAAGATCTTTTCTTATGAAATGGGGGCAAACATTTCCATCTGTAGGCATTGCATATGTGACACCTTTATACTGCATAAACTTTTCAAAGTTACCCACCATCTTCAAATCAAAATTAGCCTGCTTCATATAATCATCAAGAGGCTCAGCAAGACCAGCTGCAACGAGTGAGGGAATCATCATAGATTCAACGTGAAAAATATCAAATTTACCAGAACGACTTATTGCTTCCGCCATCGCACGCTGAGGAATAAGAAGATTTGGAACATCATTCACTTTTGCCATATAACTACCAGTTGCTTTTTTATATTCTTTATTTAATTTAGGATAGTTTCTCCAATACAAAGACCACATCATTCCATTCATTGCCGCCGGTTGTAATCTCTTAGCTGAGGTAACAACTTTGTCTTCTTCTGGTCCAGCTGAAACCGTTCCTACTTTTCCAAGCAAACCTGAACCAACAGCGGCCGCTCCTAAACCTGCTTTTAAAATATTACGTCTTTTGATTTTTTTGTTTGCCATTAAAAATCCTCCAGAAAAATTAGACTGCTATCTAAACCCGGGCCAAACTAATAACACGGATTTGTTAAAAACATAAAAATATTTTCTATATTATTTTAAGCGTATGTAAATGATAAAAATGAGTCAAGTATCTAAAATAACACCTAATTTACATAAGTTCCGACAATAAATATCTTTCGAAAATAGTATAAATCGTCTAACATGCCTGAAAATATAATTTGTAATTTTAATGTATAATATCAAAATTGCGAGGATTGGAAGATGCCAAAAATTCAGGTTAATGATGTGGAACTTTATTATGAAGAACACGGGGAAGGAACACCCGTAATACTTATTCATGGTCTAGCTGGAGATTGCAGTGCATGGAACGCTCAAATAGAAAGACTCAAGCCTCACTTTCGAGTTATTCCCTATGACAACCGTGGTGCAGGAAGGAGTTCTGCTCCAGATTATCCATATACAACAGAAAAATTTGCTGAAGATACTATAGGGTTAATGGACGCACTTGGTATTACAGAACCTGCACATATTATTGGAAGATCTATGGGTGGAGCTATAGCTCAAGAAATTGCTCTTGGTTATCCAGAACGGACTAGAAGTATGATAATCACAGCATCATTTGGAAAGTTAGATAGGTATGGATACCAAATTTTACATAATATTAATGAAGTCGTAAAAAGTCAGGGATATGGACTCGCATCTAGAATACAGTCTTTATGTTTTTTCCCACCATCTTACTTTAATAAGAATGAAGAACAAATGCTCAAGTTCGAAGAGAGTTTAGCCATCACAGACAGACCTATTCATGGCTATACAAATTCTACCCATGCGTGCTTAACTCACGATGCCTTAAATAGACTACCAACAGTGAAATGTCCTACACTTGTGATGGCAGGTGGACAGGACGTCCTATGTTCCACAGACGCTTCCAGAGAAATAGCAGAAAAAATTCCTAACTGCAAATTAAAAGTCTACGAAGAAGCCAGTCATTTCTTCTTAATCCAATGTTTTGAAGAATCTATGAAAGATATAGAGGACTTTCTTTTAGAAAACTAAATTAATTTCATGACAATTAAAATTCCACCTGAAACGATAAAAACGGTTCCAATTAAAATTGGAACCGTTACTCTTTCAATATCTCGAAGAAGCAACCAACTCATAAAAAGTGCAAAAATTGGAGCAGTAGCCGAAAGAGGAGAAACAATGGTCAAATCTCCGTAAACTAGTGCAGCATAATGACTTAAAAATGCAAGAGTATTGATTAATCCACTTATTCCGTATAACCACCATGATTTTCCCCAAGAGAGATCGGGTTTATTTTCTTTGCTAGAAAATAAACTTAGAAACCAAAGAAAAAACAATCCAGAGATACTTGTTATTGTAATTCCAAGAATGGGAGATGGAATAATATCAACTCCTAATTTTCTAAAAATATTAGAAACTGAAAATCCGAGAACCGACATGATTGGCAATAAAAGTGAAATTCTCTTCCACTCTATATCTCCTTTAGTTTTCAAAGAAAGACTAGCACCACCAATGACAACTAATAATGTTCCTAACCAAATATATGGTCCTGGTCTTTCTCCCAAAAATAAAAAAGCAAAAAAAGCAGAAAAAAGAGGATTCATAGAAAGCATTGGAGAAGCTCTTGATACTCCTAGCTGATGAATGGCTCTAAACATGAATAAACGACCAAGAGAAGGCCCACTTAATCCACTCAAAGCAAATAACAAAAAGGCTTCTGGATTCCACCAACTATCTTGCCACAATAAAAAAGTTGCCAAGCATAACCAAGGGATATTTACAATCAGCCCAATAACAACACCAGTAAAAGCAGACCCATGATTTTGAGCTCTTCTCACTATAAGACTAAAAGTTGCGGCACCAACCGCAGTGGTTAGAGCATAGAAAATAGACAATAAATTATCACTCACAGGATTTTTCTTTCTTTCAAGAAGAAACGTAGGGGACACAGTCAGAACTTATTACGCTATGGGCTTAAATCACAAGGAGAAAAATTAAAAAATGTCATTACGAATGTGCCACGTCCTTTAGTTAAGGAGCGGAGAACTGTTGTAAATCCAAACATTCTTCTAAGAGGGATAGTAACCTCTATAATTTTAAAGTTATCTTCACCTAATCTATCCTTAATATCAGAAACATTACCATTTCTTGAATTTAATTCACTAATTACGCTACCTAAATGTTCTTCTAAAGTAGAAACTTCTACTTTCATAATTGGCTCTAGTAGTTGTCCAGATCCTTTACTACAAGCATTATTAAAGGCAATGGATGTAGCTGCAGAAAAAGCAAAGTCCGTACTTTTTTCAGAAATATATTCCATCTCAATAACATCAACTTTGATATCGATTAATGGATATCCTGCTAGAATTCCGCCTGAACATGAAGAATGGATAGCTTCTTGCATTACATTAATAATATTTTCTGGAATAAAAGAAATATCATTTTCAAAATTGATTTGAATTCCTTCTCCTGGGATAGGAGATACTCGAAGATGTAATTTTGCGAACTGCGCTTTCCCGCCAATTGTTTTATCAAATAAGTATTCATCTTCGGAAATTTCACAAATAGTTTCTCTAAAAACTACCCTAGGTTCACCAACTCGTATATCAAGACTAAATTCATCTGTTAGTCTTCTGGTTAAAACATCTAAATGTAATTCTCCCATTCCACTCATAATTATCTGACCAGATTCATTTTGTGATTCAACAATAAAAGTCGGATCTTCCACCATCAATTTTTCAAGGGATTCATGAAGTTTTTCTAGATCAATAGTTTCTTTTGGTTCAACCGCTATTGAAATTACAGGTTCTGGAGGAGTTATGGATTCAAAGGTAATTGGATCAGTAAAATCACAAAGAGTATCTCCTGTAAGTGTTTCTTTTAATCCTAAAACCGCAACGATGTCACCTGGGCCAATTTCCTCAACTCTTTCCCTTTTATCTGAATACATCCTAAAAATCCTAGAAAATTTTTCTTTTATTCTTCTCGTAGGATTCCATACGATATCACCTACTCTTGCAGAACCGCTATATACACGAACAAAACTGAGTCGACGACTTTCGTATAAAGCAACTTTAAAAACTAGTGCGGAGAAAGGTTGTTCGCAAGAAGGTAAACGAATTGTTTCGGACAATTTACTTTCTTCTGGAATATTTCCCACTACAGCAGGTATTTCTTGTGGTGAAGGAAGGAATTTAATAACCCCATCCAGCAGTGGTTGAATACCTAAACTTTTAAGAGAAGAACCTACATAAACAGGAACAACTTCATTCGCAACAACTCCATCTTTAATGGCTTCTTCTATCAACTCATTCTGAATTTTTTTCCCTTCAAGATACTTTTCTAAAATTGTTTCATTGTAATCTGATGCTACTTCAATTATTTCATTCCTCAATTCAAAAATTTTTTTTTGCAACTCTTTTTGAATTGGATTGAAACTTATTTTTTGGATATTATCCTCTTCCCAACAAATTACCTTGTTATCAAGAATATCTATCTGTCCCTGAAAGTCCTCACCTTCGCCATTTGGCCATTGCATCAAAATAAATTTTTTTGAGAACTTTTTTTTAATCATGTCAAAAGTTCTCAAAAAATCTGCTCCAAGCCTATCAATCTTATTTATATATATAATTCGAGGCACTCCAAATTTATCAGCTTGAGACCATACCGTTTCACTCTGAGCTTCTACACCCTCCACGCAACTAAAAATAGCAATAGCTCCGTCGAGAACACGAAGACTTCTTTCAACCTCAACAGTAAAATCTACATGTCCAGGGGTATCTATTATATTAATTTCATAACCTGACCAAAAACACGAAATTGCAGCGGAAGTTATAGAAATCCCACGTTCTTTCTCTTGTGTCATCCAATCTGTAGTTGCTGTTCCCTCATCTACTTTTCCAATCCTATGAACAGCACCAGAACAGTACAACATTCGTTCAGTCGTAGTTGTTTTTCCTGCATCAATATGAGAAATAATACCGATATTTCTTCTTTTCGATAAAATTGGTCTATTCATAAATAAATTAGCCTTAATCAATTTTTTTAAAAATCAAATTTTCTATGCTATGAAATAGACATAATAATTTGCATTATAGTTAATATTACTAGCATAAATAAATAAATTTCCACCATTATATTTACGAGGATTTTATTCATTGTTTGTATACATTAATAAATTAACCTTTTTTATATTAATTTCTCTAATTTTTCTATCAAATTGCAGTTATACAAGTTTTGAAACACAGATCTCGAAAGAACAAAATATTAAAGATTGGTTTTTAAAAACAAAATTTGGAAAAATAGAATCATCTATTACTTGGCCTGCAGATGGAAAATCATATCCATCTCTTTTACTGATTCAGTCTTCTGATGCAAAGAATCAAAAAAATACTAAAGAATTACTCTCGTTAACAGGTTATCCAATTATTACGATGAGTATTGCTCTTCCTGGTATTGGAAATTCTACAGGTCCTCAAGATTTTGGAGGAAATAAAAGCGTTGAATCTATTAAAGAAGCTATCTTTTACTTATCTGAAATTAATCCCAATAAAAATAAGCTTATTTTTCTATTTGCTAGTGGATTCGGAGCTAATGCTGCTATTATCGCAACAAAGGAAGTTCAAAACATTGAACTCCTTATTATAGAAGATGGGATATTTGAACCTCAAAAAGTCATATCAAGAAGTCCTCAAAATACTAGAATTAGATTAAAAAAATATTTTTCAGATAAAGATGATAAAAAAGAATTTATTTCTTCTTTTGAAGAAATAGATAATCTTCAAACACCCATTTTCATAATAAAAAATATTAAAGGAAAAGATTATGAATTAGAACAGAATAGGACACTAATTAAATTTCTTAAGCTTAAAAACAAGAAATATAAAATATTAGAAATTAATGAAAAAAATAAAAGTTTAATTTTTAAGGACCTAATCATAAAAAAAAGAATTATTCCAATAATAGAAAAATACATCAAAAATCAAATTGAATTTAAGTAATTCAAAAATCAATTCATTAAGGAAATCAAACGTTTTATTCTTTCTGAGAAGGGAGGATGTGTGTAAAAGAATATCTTGAAAAAGTATGGTGGATTTGGATCGCAAAAATTTCTAGTGCAAAGCTTTTTTAAAATACTAATTAAACAACTTTGGTTCGACACATATTTCAATGCAAATAAATCACAGGCAAATTCCATTTTTCTGGAAACTATCAAGAAAATTGGACTAATTATAAAATTGAAAATTGAAAAAAAGACCAAAAGAATTCCAATTGTATTAACAGAATAAATATCGAGTTCATTAATGGGTAAATACTCTGAATCTAATAAAAGCTTGCAGATATAAAAATATCCTATAAAACTTACTATTTTATATACACAAAGTAACAAGTTGTGTGAAAAATACAGATGAGCAAGTTCGTGAGCAACGATACATTCAATTTCTTCTGGATTATATTCAAGCACACTTTCTGTAATTACTATTTTACGAGTTGGACCAAATCCAGATATAAATGCATTCGCGTAATCGCCATATTTTTTAGTCTTCATTACCCAAATATCACTTTGTCCTTTGAATCCAATATTTTCCCGTAAATTTAGCAATGATTTTTCTACTTTTGAATCGGATAATTTTTCAAAATTAAAAAATAAAGGAGCGATTATCGTTTGTCCAAACAAAAAAATAAAAATAAAAAAACCGGAGATTAAAACCGAGAAATAAATCCACCAGAAATCAGGATAATTTTCAATACAGAGCAAAAGTAACCCACTTGCAAGTGAGCCAAAAAATAAGACTAAAACGAAAGACTTAAACTGATTGGTTATCCAAAGTGAAAATGTTTCATTAGATATTCCGATTTTTTTAGGTAATTTGAAACTTTGATTAATTTCAAAAGGGAAGACCAAAAGTGTTCTTGAAATATAATATATTATGAAATAGTAAATTCCAG
>CAYWAX010000096.1:0-7249 GCA_964456425.1 uncultured Nitrospinaceae bacterium
AGTGTCACATGAACTCTTTAGTGAGTGACTACTCATCTTCTTCGTCCTCTTCGTTCAACTTCTCTTCAAGACGATCCTCAAGGAAGGCAATCAAGTTCACTCCGTTGGGATGGGCAGTCTTGATATCCTCAATCGCTGCATTCAACTCAGTGGCATCACGTTCATAGGCAAAGAACTCGGCAATCTCAAAAACCTTACTTACTAACGGGTCGTCTCCTGAGAACGTCCACATGCCGTACTTATTATCTTCCTTCATGCTGCTCATGCCGTTTCTCCTTCTTCCAGAATATCCCTGAGGTTATAGAGAGGTCATAGTCATTAGACTACCTTGACAACATGTTGGTAAGTGGTTTAATTCAACCATTTTAGCAAATAAAACTTTCTAGAGCCGATTATCAGAGACCGAAAATTTTTAGATTGTAGACGCTAGATTTACTGGAATAAAAATTATAAAACCAATTTTTTAATTCCCCCTAACAGCCTCTGTAGTCTCTTTTTCAAGTTCTACAAATCGTGGATCAAACACATCTCTCTTAAATTCTTCTGACCTTGGGATATCGACTTTAATCTCCTTGTGAATTACACCTGGTTGTCCTGCAAGAACAATAATTCTATCCGCAAGGAAAACTGCTTCACTCAAATTATGAGTAACATAAAAAATAGTTTTCTTCGTTTTCTTCCATACTTCTACAGTTAATGACTGCAAATCCTCTCTTGTTTGTGCATCTAACGCACCAAAAGGTTCATCCATAAGTAGAAATTCTGGCTCATATGCGTACGCTCTCGCAACAGCAACACGCTGCCTCATTCCACCAGACAGATTGTGCGGATAAAAATTCGCGAATTTTTCCAAATGAACCAACTCAAGGTACTTCATCGCTATTTCTAATCTCTCTTCTTTTTGTATTCCTTTCATTTCTAGACCAAATTCAACATTACCAAGAGCTGTTCTCCATGGGAAAAGTGCGTACTCTTGAAAAACAACTGCCCTGTTTAACCTACCGGCTTCTTCTATTGGTCTCCCATCCAATTTGATAGAACCTCCTGTTGGATGAAAGAAGCCACCAAGAATATTTAAAAGAGTAGTTTTCCCACAACCAGACAAACCAACGACTACTAAAAATTCACCGTCTTCTATTTCCATATTGATATCAGTCAATGCATGAACAAGCCTATCTTTTAATGTGTACTCCATTTCTAAATTTTGAATGCTTACTTTGGAAGACATTATTTCCCCTATCTGTTTCAGTTATTCAATTAATAAATTGTATTAAAATTAACGGCTATAACTATGCCTTCTTTGTATTAGCCTGATCCTACCTCTGCCATCATACCCCATTTAATTACAGTCGCTCTTTCAACTCTTTCAAATATAAATTTTTCGATAATAAAACCAACAAGAGCGATAGTTGCAATTCCAACAAGCATAAAGCTCATATCCAAATCTTCTCGGCTATCAAAAATCGCGTAGCCAAGTCCCCAGTCACTAGCAGCAACCATTTCTGCAGCAATTCCAGCTCTCCATGCACGAGCAAGACCAATACGAATACCAGACAAAATAAACGGCAATGAACCAGGCATAGTAATTTTACGGAAAAGAACCATTCCACTTGCATTCATTGATCTTGCAGCCCTTGTCCAAACAGGATTTACTGTTTTCACACCTGTCCAAGTAGCAGAAATCGCCGGTAGGGCAGCGGCAAAAGCAGTAATAAATATCATAGTCCCATTTCCAAGACCAAACCAAAGAACACATACTGGACTCCATGCTAGTGCTGGAATAGGCAGTAACATACTCATGATTGGAACCATGAATTTCTCAAACCAAACAGAAATACCCATAGCAATACCGATAGAAATACCCACAACGGAAGCTATTCCTATCCCAATAATTATTCTATAAGAAGTATGATAAGCGTGGACACAAAGAATACATGTCGTTTCTCCTGCCTTCAAAAAAACTACTTCATACGCACGCTGTAAAATTGAACTACCAAAAGTTCCAGGAAAAACACCAAAACTAGGAAAAAGAGCTGGCTCATCCGCAAACCAAACAAGAATTTCCCAAATTAAGATAACAGCGACAAAACTTGGAACATTATCCCTTATCCACATGAAAGTTCTTTCCCTGCCAGATATGACAGGAGGAAGCCTTACTTCATCTCTCTGCGTTACCATTCCTAGATCCTTTTTTTGAATTAAAAAATCTTTTTGTTTGTAAAATTGATTAAAAGACTATACTGGAAAATAATCGATAAGTGCAAATGAAAATCCTATTTACTCACCTTTATTATATCAATCTTATTTTGAAGAATTCCCCTTCTTAGCAATTTTTTTATATTTTTCTGCTACTTCTTTTTTTGCAGATTTCCCTATGTGTGCTCCAAAAATACTTTGGTCTTCTGGTATTCCCTCTATTCCCCAAGAATTATCTTTAGCAACAATGAAAATGACATCTTCATCATCTGTAGCAACCATACTGTGGAGTGAGTTAGCAGGAATATGTATTATTCCGCCTGTTTGGACAGTTTTTCGCTTACCATCAATCATTGCTTTCAATCTTCCTTTTTGCACAAAAATAAACTGTTCATTAGGATGTCTATGCGGCCTACTTCCAGTCCCTGCAGGTTTATCAATAATACCAAAAAGCATTTTGTCTCCATCTGCCCATACCCCTTCAGAAGTACTGTAACTTTCTCCAGCAAGATTCCTCTTCATAGTTTTTGGATTATAAAATGGCATATGTTCTCCAAGTTTGATTTGAATTTATTATTTAATTTCAATTTTACTTGCTATTGCAAAGCCCTTGTTGCCTATCTCAACTGGGCCACTACAGCGACTATAAAACAAGGTCCCTTCCATAGGACTTCGTAATTCTTCTACAATTTCCAAAGTATGAGGATCAAGCATCTCTCCCAACAACTCTCCCTTGCGAACTTTTTTTCCTAAATCCGAGTAATGTGTTTTTCGAGAAAGTAGATATCCTCCATGAGAAGGATTCACCTCGACTCTTTTAGACTTATCGAAATAGAGAATCTTACTTTCTTTTTCTTTCCCTCGGATCATCCCAAGATGAATCAAAAGATTTCGAAAACCCTTTTCTACTGAATCACTGTATAAGTTTTCCTCCCTTTCAGGTAAATATGAACCACCTATTTCAACGCTTATAGAGGGCTTCCCTTTTTTGATAGCAACACCTGGAGCACTACTACTACTTAAAGGAACACCGTGGACCAATCTTGAGCCCCCTCTAGCAAAAGCATAAGCCATCTCTTTAGATTTCTGTCCAACTTTTTTTCTGAAATCAGGATCAACATCCACTCTACACTGAATTCTTCCAGCAGACCCTCCAGAATGAAATTCAACAAAAAAATCAGACTTATCAATAAGAACTGACCGTAACAAAAAAGCATATCTTTCAGTCAAAGTTCCATTCTCATTTCCTGGAAAAGCTCTCCATAAATTTGTCTGCTCATGTTGATCAGGGGATTGTCTCGAAAAATTTGAAAAAGCATATGGATTTGCAACTGGAACAATTGCTAAAGTTCCGGATAAAGTTTCAGGATCAAGAGAACGAAGTAAAGAGTAAAACGAACGAACAGGTTGTGCCTCATCTCCATGCACACATCCCTGCACGCCAAGGAAAGGTCCTTTCTTTAAACCTCTAACGTAGTGAACCGTGAGTTTCGTTTCTGCCCCAGTAAGCATTTTACCTACATTTAATTCTAATTTACCGGAGCTTCCTGGAGAAACATCAAGCGTATCAAAAGACAAATGAACCTCAATAAAAAAAATTTTAAAATTTACATAAATTCTTTTATATCCAAAACCTTACCAGTGTTTGCACTTTCAACAACGGCTTGTAGAACTGCTATTACGTCTCGTCCTTCAGTTCCACTCACTTCTGGTTTTGAACCATGCTTAATACAATCAGAAAATTCTTTAATCTGTTCAGCTAAAGCATCTCCCTCTTCTACAGGGATTTCTTTTCTTGTAGTTTCCTCTTTTCCTTGTAAAAACAATTTAGCACCTTCCTCTTCACTCCAGGCAGAACCTTCCGTTCCATATGCTGCAGTCAAACAAATTTTTGGAACAACATATGTTGTGTTTATAAAACCCAGAGGACCGCTGTCAAATTCCAAAATAAAACTTGTCACATCGTCAAGGTTTGTTTTTCCATAAAGCTTTTTACTAAACGCAGAAACTCTTTTGACAGTTCCCGCAAGATAGATCAAATTATCAATCATATGAACACCTAATCCAGTCATTCCACCTGCAGGACATTCCTCGGGATCATTTCTCCAGCCTGCACGGACATTTTGACCTCCAACATTGGATAAATTTGCATCTAATTGATGAATTTCTCCAAGTTTCCCTTCTTCTATCATAGATTTAATTCTTCTATTTGCACCTTGTTTCCTTCGATGGTGACCTACCTGTAAAATCACTCCTGCAGCTGATGTTGCATCAATCGATTTATTCGCATCTTCAACTGTAAGAGTAAGTGGCTTTTCTACAAAAACGTGCTTCCCAGCACTTGCAGCCTCACAAATCATTCCAACATGTGTCGAATGGGGAGTTGTCAGAATCACTCCATCTACTTCATCATCATTTAAAATTTCAGAATAACTTTCTGCAGGTTTGCAACCAAATTCTTGCGAAAAAGAATCTCTTGTCTCTTTTGTTCTTGCAAAACAACGAACTAGATCCACATTTCCGGCTCTTGTAGATGCATTAGCAAGCATCTTTCCCCAACCACCTAGTCCAATGACACCAAGACGAACGTTCTCTTCTGACATTTTTTTCCCTCTCTCGAATATAATTTAAATTGGATTAAAAGTTATCATTTCATCACATGCTGTTCAACAGCAATCTATAGATTAAGATATGTATCAGCAAAAGTTGACCTTTAGTCATAAAAAATATAGGTTTATTTATCTAAAAAAATGCACCTTCACTTTTTGCTCAAGGAGTCGAAAAATGCCGTTCCATAGATTTGAAGATTATGAAGCAAAATATCTTAGCCCCCATTTATCTTCTGGCGAAGGACCTGTAATAGAAGGTAAATATATGTATTTCTGTAAAGTTAGAAAAGAACCTGGCACTGGTTCTCAATATCACTACCACCCAAATGAACTTATGATTTTTCCGCTAGTAGGAAAAATTAATGCGATGGTAGGAAAAGAACGAAAAATTCTTTCTCCTGGAACCTTTGTCCACGTACCGCCTTACGCAAGACATTCTATGTTTGCAACCGAAGATAAAAAAATGGAATATCTATACGTCAAAGATCATACCTGGACCGTAGTTGGTCTTGCTGCAGACGAAGCACCACCGGAAGAAGCCCCTACAGTCGATGAAATAAATGAAAGGCATGATACAGGCTCATGGGCAAACCAAGAAAGAGACGCATCAAAATCCGAAATTATCATTGATGGAATTAAAAATAACTATTATCCCATCATAGATTCACTTGATGCTCCTGAAAGAACTGGATATCAACAAAACTGGATTCAGGGAGAAAGACTTTCTTTTGGTTTTGTTGAAATGCCTGCAGGGATGGAAGAATCAACTTCCATAAGTGAAAGAGAACAGTTCATATTAATACTTTCAGGATCTCTTGACGCAAAGGTTGATAGTGAAGAGAAAACTGTAGGGGAAGGAGATGTCATTGAAATACCGAAAGGTTCCGAGAGAAGTTTAAAAACTTCGAACGAAGGTTCAGTTCGATATGCATCTGTCCGCTCTACACCTCAACTTGAAAAATTAGTTGACGAGGCAAATTAACATGTCAAAGATTGACCGTATTGATTTATTCCCCGTAGCCATACCACTAAATCATCCTTATAAAAGTGCTACGAGGATGACAGCTCATTCTGAAGACATTGTCGTTAGAATAAGTGCTAATGGAGTCTCTGGTTGGGGTGCGGCCGCTTTGCGCACATTTCCAACTGGAGAAACACTAAAAAGCGCATACAAAATATTAGAAGAACTCTTAATTCCAATCGTAGAAGGACAGGATGCTTTTGAAAGGGAACATATACTTGAACAAATGGATAAGATAATTCCTTTTCATCACTCCCCAAAATCTGCGATAGATTGTGCTCTACACGATCTCCTTGGAAAAATATTAAAAACGCCTGTTTATAATTTACTCGGTGGTAAAGTAAGGGATGAAATGCCTGCATTTGATATCCTTCCACTGGAATCTCCTGAACGAACATCAGAACTTGTTACAGAGTCAAAAGAAAAAGGAATTTTTGCTTTTAAAGTAAAGATGAATAGAGATATCAAGACAAGTGTGCAAAGGGTACAAAGTGCGCGAGAATCTGCGGGAGAAGATTCAAAAATAGTAGTAGACGCAAATATGAGTTGGACCCCTAAATTAGCTATTCAAGTATGCGCACTTATAGAACCGTTTTCAATTACGATGCTTGAGCAACCAGTGCCAGGACACGATATTGATGGTCTTGAGTTTGTAACTAAAAATACACGAATACCAATTTGCGCAGATGAATCACTCCGACCAGACTATTTAGGTGAAGTTTTAAGAAGAAGAGCTGCAGACATAGTAAATATAAAAATAAATAGAGAAGGGGGATTACTTAACTGTAAAAAAGTAGCAGCTTGTATTGAAGCTTCTGGAATAGAAGGGTTATGCGGAAGCGTAATCCACAGTGCTTTAAACGATGTAGCAAGTGCGCATTTTTTTGCATCTACACCAAACATAGTTTTTAATGAATCAGGAAAATCTCCATCTTGGCACTCAGAAGATATAGTTGAAGGATTCAAGGTAGAAAATGGAAAAGTAAAAGTACCATCAGGACCAGGATTTGGCATAGAAATTAATGAAGATGCTATCGATAAATTTACATTTAAAATTTAATTCTAAAATTCATACAATTCTGCCGCTGATTCAAAATAAATACGTTTTTTAACTTGATCTGATAGACCAGCAAAAATCCTTCTTGGATCATCAGAATCCCAATGAGGATAATCAGAAGAGAAAACAAGTGTTTTGTCGGCATGGACCATATCCAACAACTGCAAATGCTGCGAATTATCAGGGGCTTCACAAATTGGTTGCGTAGTAAACCGGACATTTTCTAAAATATATTCACTTGGTGGTTTCGTTAACCAAGGCACTTCATTCCGCATAGATTTCCATTCCTGATCAAATCTCCACATAACACTTGGTACCCAAGAGTATCCAACCTCCTGAAAAACGAATTTGAGTTTTGGAAATCTT
>CAYWAX010000097.1:0-7207 GCA_964456425.1 uncultured Nitrospinaceae bacterium
TTCTTTTGCTTCAAATTTATCTTTTAATAAAGAATTAGCAAATTCATCCAGTTTTTGTACTTCTTCTCCCTGAACGTTTTTTTGACCTGTAGCACCTAATATGTCATTTAGACCTGCTTTTAAAATTTTAGAATTTATCATCTTTGAAGATAGTGCAATTTCTGAAAGAATTTGTGCTATCTCATCTTCGACACCTGAAGAGATTATATGTTCTTCTAATCGTATAAGACCTGTGTTTGGATTTTGCATTTTTTTCCGTTAGAGATATCTATTAAAGTCTATTTAAAAACAGAAAAGAAACGATTTCCCTTTTTTATGAAACAGATATTTCTTGTTCGGTTTTTTCAGAATATGAACCATTTCGAGCTGCACTGTTACATTTGCAACGATGTGCAAAAACTTTTTGTGCATTATTTAGATTATCAGAATTTCCGCTCCATGCTTTTAAACAAGCTGCTTGTAGGGCTCTTCCATATGAAAAACTCAATTCCCAAGGATGAGGATACGAATCGAGAGAATTCATTGCATTTAAATTTTGAGTTGCGAACGAATCAGTCTGTCCGCCTGATAAAAATGCCATTCCTGGAACTGATGAAGGAACGCACCTTAATAGAGTCTCAACGGTTTTAGTCGCAATTTCGTTTGAATCAGCTTGTTCAGTACATTTAGAACCAGAAATTACCATATTTGGCTTTAAAATCATTCCTTCCAAAAGTACGTTCTGCTTAAAAAGCTCATGAAAAACATTTTTCAAGGTCGTTTCCGTTACCTCTTTACAACGATCAATAGTATGTTTTCCATCCATTAATACTTCCGGTTCAACTATTGGAACTAAACCTGATTCTTGAGATAGAGCAGCGTATCTAGCAAGGGCGTGAGCGTTCACGTCTATACAATACTGAGAAGGAAGTTCATCTTTTATTTCGATTACAGCTCTCCATTTTGTAAATTTTGCTCCAAGTTGGACATATTCTTGCAAACGTTCACGAAGTCCGTCTAATCCCTCTGTAATTTTTTCTCCATTGGATTGGGCAAGATCTTTTGCTCCCATATCTACTTTAATTCCTGGGAGAATACCTTTTTGAGAGAGCAATTCGGAAAATGGTATATTATTACTTGAACTTTGACGTATTGTTTCATCAAAAAGAATTACACCACTTATGTAATTTTCAATTCCATCCGTTGTAAAAAGCATTTCTCTGTAATTTCTACGATTTTCTTCAGTGGATTCAACATTAATACTATCTAATCTTTTTTTGATTGTGCCTGAACTTTCATCTGCAGCTAAAATGCCTTTGCCATTTGAAACCATTTGACTCGCTATAGTCATAAGGACCTTTTGATCCATTGTTTGCTCCTGAAAAAAAATTCAAAAAAATTTACAGATGGGCTATTAATTGTGAAAAATTATATCAGCCTATATTGTAAAGTGTAAATCAATTTTATCGAGTATGTGATAAAACATTTTTCATAAATATTTAAAATAATGTAATTTTAATTTTAAAAAGAATATTTTGACAAATCTTAAATACTATAAAAACAAATCTATTTTTTTTCGTATGCCTGCTTTTTATTTTTTCCATTTCTTTGGCGTTGGTGTAATGCTTCCGTTTGTTAATATTTTTTATAATTCAATTGGAATTGAGGGATTTAAATTAGGAGTTTTGAATGCCTCACCGAGGGTTGCTGCAATGATAATGCCCTTTATCTTTGGGGCGATTGCAGATAAATACAAAATTGAAAAAAAACTTATATTTATCAGCACTATGATTGCATCATTAGTAGCATTTTATTTGTGGAATATCAGGGATTTTTGGGTTCTCTTTTTCTGTGTTACTTTTTTTTACTTTTTAAAGAGTCCCGTAGTTCCAATAGTAGAAAATTTATGTTTGAAAGAAGCAAAAAAATCTAGAATTGATTATGGAAAAATAAGATGGTGGGGCTCATTAGGATTTATTATTGCTGCACTAATTACAGGTAAGGTAATAGATCTTTATAACGAAAATTATATTTTTCTTCTAGTTTCTATTTCTGGAATAATTTCTGGATTTGTTATTTTACTTGTTCCAGATAATAATGAAAAAAGAAAGCCCTTTTTTCTTTCCCAATTATTTATATCTATAAGAGACAATAAAAATTTATTAAGATTTTTTATTGTTAGTACAATTGTATCAGCAACCTCGGGTCCATTTGGTCTTTATTTTAGCATTCATCTTAAAAGTTTAGGAATGAGTTCTTTTTTGATTGGATTTGCGTGGATTTTAGGTGTTGTAAGTGAAATATTCTTTCTTTTTTTTGCTGGAAAAATTAGAGCTTATATAGGTGTAAAATTAATGATAATAGTAGGAATTTTTGCTACAGCAGTCAGGTGGGAATTAATAGCGATTACCGATGAAATTCTTTTTTTAATTTCAATTCAAATTTTACATGGATTAACATTTGGAGTGCTCCATGCTGCATCCATACAGTATATAGATATGCAAAGCAGCGAGGATCATAAAAACTCAATACAGTCTTTATATAGTGTTTCTACTTATGGAATTGGTTCTACGATAGGTGTACTTAGCTCTGGAATACTTATTAATTATTTTAGTTATAATATTTTGTTACATGCAAGTTCTATTCTTGCTATGTTGGCCCTTTTGTTATTTATATTACCTTTTAGTAATAAAAATCGTTTATTTCGTTAAGAGGTTCATAACATTATATGACTTATCCCTCGATTTTCGTTACCGGAACTGGAACAGGTGTTGGAAAGACCATTGTAGGGTCTTCAATTCTTTACCACTGGTCTAGCCTAGGTCTTTTTCCAAGAGTGATGAAACCCCTAGAAAGCGGGTGTTCTTTAGGAACAGATAATCCAAGTGATGCGATTGCTCTAAGGAATGCAGCTTCGGATTTAAGAGAATTAGATCAGATTTGTCCTTATCGATATAAATTACCCCTTGCACCCTTGTATGCTTCAGAAATTGAAGGGAATCATGTTGATTATTCTAAAGTTTTGCAAATGATTAACGATCTGAAATCTTATGAAGGACCTGTTATTATTGAAGGGTGTGGTGGTCTTATGGTTCCGTTAACAAAAAAAATCCAGGTTTTAGATTTAATTAAAGATTCTGATTTAGATCTTTTGATAGTTTCTTCATTGGGTCTAGGATGTCTGAATCATACTCAACTAACATTGCAAATTGCGGAAAGTAATGGGATTAGAGTTTCTGGAATAATTCTAAATGATGTAGATGGGGTTATCGATATTTCAAAAAAAAGAAACCCTCAAGCTATTAAAGAATTGTGTACAGCCCCCCTTATTGGAGTTTTTCCGTATATACCTGATTTAGTTGAAGAACATAGAAAAGAACAACTTATTAGAGCATCGTCGTCACTAGATTTGGAAAAATTAAAAATTTAACAATACTAATTTTCTATTAAATTAAATATTTCAGATCCTAAAGTATTTTTTGCTTTTTTGATTACAGAAGAAACCTCTTTTTTGAATTTATTTTTTTGAATGGAATTTATTTTTATAATTTCGATTCCTCTTTGCTTTAGTATTTTTTCTACTTCATTTTCTTTTTTCTCTGATAGTTTTCTTTGTTTCTTAATAGCTTTTCTTATACTTATTTTTAATTTTTTTTGTTTGTTTTTATCTAAAGTTTTAAAAAAATCTTTGTTACAGAATATTCCCCTTGCACCATAAAAATGTCCTGTTAAAGTTATGTATTTGTGATAGTTATCAACTTTATATGTCATTGTATTTTCTAACGGATTTTCTTGTGCATCAACTTTGCCTAGTTGAATCTTTTTCATTCCAGGTTTTAAATCAATTGGCACTGGTTTTGCTTTCAAAGCTTTAAATGTTTGAACATGAATTTCATTTGGCTGAAGTCGAATTTTTAAATTTTTACAGTCAGAAGGATCTTGTATTGGATGTAAATTATTGGAAAGATGTCTAAATCCGTTATCCCAAAAACCCAAAACCTTAAAATTTGTTTTCATCTCTATTTTTTCGGAAAGATTTTTGCCTAAATTTCCATCTAAATTTTTATGTGCCTGTTTTAAGTCTTGAAAAATAAATGGAAGATCTATGATTCCTAATTCTTTTATTCTTTCTGTTAAATAGCTTGTCGAAAAATAACACATTGTTAAAATTCCAGATTCAACCATACTAAGTAGGTCCTCTGCTCTATATCCAAAGTCTAAAATATTCCAGAATAGATCAACTTTAAAATCTTTATTTTCTTTTGTGATTGAATTTTTAAAAAATAATGATGCTTGGCTATGTGTAGTTTCTGGTGGAGAATATCCTCCAAAACGAATATGTGAATTATTTTTCATGAAATATCTCCAAGTTTTATTTTCGTTTCTTTTATATAATTTAATGCATTTGTATATATTTTGTATAATATTTTTTGAATTTTTTATCTTTTTGATCTTGACTGTCACTTGAAGTATAGGCATCTTCACTCCATTGTTTTTCTTTATAAATTTTAATATAGGGGAAAGTTGAATGGGTTCATTGCAAGAACAGCTTTTTACAAAAATTGCTTCCCAAACTTTGGTTTCCTTGAGTAAAGATCTTCAGAAAAAATATGAACCAAAAAAAGGAGACAGATTTAATTATAGAGCAATAACGTATGAGATTGGCCCCCCGAAATTTACAGGAGAAGGTATTAGTTTTGAAATTAGTAGTAAAATACCTGAATCTGAACTACCTGATGGTTATAAGAAAGAGAGTTTTTTTAAAGAGATAAAAAAGATTTGTGGTAAAAGTAAGAAAAAACCATTATCTACAGACATGGAAAATATTGTAAGGGAAACAAAAGAGCAAGAAAGAAAAGAAAGAGATTATGTAAAGTTAACCTACGAATATGTTAATTCTGAGCTTTATAGCGATAAAGAAGTGATGCTTGAAGTAAAAGAATATTCAAAAAATTCTCAAAAACAAAAAATAGATTTTTTGCCTGGAGTGAATACGTTGGCAGCCCATCTTATTTTAGAAAAAGTGCAAAAAAATCTTTATGATTTTGCCTTAGAGAATGTGAATTCGCTTGTTTCAGCTAATACATCTGTGAGGGCTGAATTGAAGAAGAAGAAATAAATTAATTATGTCCAGTTACCTCGCTATAGTAGGTTGCGAGGTTTATACTCCTTCAGAAAAAATCAATAATTCATTAATACTAATCAAGGATTCCTTAGTCGTTTATATTGGGCCAAGATTTAGTATAGATCTTCCAAAACCGGTTCAAATTTATGATCTTTCAAATTTAATTTTGACTCCAGGTTTTATTGATCTTCAAGTTAATGGTTTTGAGAACGATGCAATTCTTTCTGCAGAGCCCTCTACAATTAATCGTATTGCAAGCAAATTATCGAAGAGAGGAACTACTTCTTTTCTCCCTACAATAACTAGTTGTTCAATGAAAACAGCACTTTCTGCTGCAGAAGCAATTAAATCTGCATGGCTAAAACAAGACAAAATATCTTGTTCTCAGTCTTCTATTCTTGGAGTTCACTTGGAAGGCCCTTTTTTTAATCCCAACATGTGTGGAGCGCATCCAAAAAAATTTATAAGAAATATAAATATATCGGAGATAGAATTGATTGCAAAATCTTGTGGTGGATTTGGACGTAATGGAAATCCAGGATTAAGAATGGTCACGTTTTCTCCAGAATTAGAGGGTTCATTGAAACTAACAAAATGGTTGTCAGAAAGAGATGTTATTCCAGCTATAGGTCATACAATGGCTTCTTCTGAAAAAATAAAGGATTGTGTAGATGCAGGAGCTCGATTTGCAGTGCACGTTTATAATAGATATTCTCCAAAAGAATTGAAAGATCCCTCACACAGAAGAGATGATCCTATGTTAGAAGTAGCTACAAATTCACTTTTGTACACGGGTATTATTTCAGATGGTATTCATGTTTCACCAGGTCAAATTAAAAATTTTATAAGAAATAAAGGATGGGAAAAAGTGGTCTTAACTTCAGATTTAGTTTCAAATTTAGGTTTATATCCAGAAAAGTATAGTGAAAAGCAGTTTCTATCAGGAAGTAAGCTTTCTTTAGGTGAAGTTTTGCCATTATTTAAAAAATGGAGTGGAATAGATGATCTCTCTGCAATTGCAACTCTGACTAGAAATCCTGCAAAATTGCTAGGCTTAGAAGAAAAATTGGGTACGATTATTTCAGGTTCCAAAGTAGATTTTTGCGTTTTAAATAGTAAAAATCTTGAATATGTTACATCGATAAAAGATCAAAATTCATTTGTACAAGATTATAAAGAAATGAAACTAGGTTAGTTCTATAAATTTAACCATAGTTTTTTTTATTTTTTTATGACATTATTAATCATCCCGCCCAGTATTTTTCAGGTTTCATCTAATGGCCGACTTAATTTTCAGAAATGTAGAAATTTACGATGGACTTGGTTCAGATCCATACGAAAGTGATATTGCAATTGAAAGAGGTTATATAACTCGTATTGATTCCTCAATTACTGAAAAATCTCTAAAAGAAATCGATGCAACCGGTTTAGCAATATGTCCAGGCTTTATTGATATTCATGGACATTCAGATTATTACCTATTAATCAATCCTTCTGCTGAAGCAAAAGTTAAGCAAGGTATTACGACTGATGTAGGAGGTAATTGTGGTTATTCTGCAGCTCCAATATATGGCAGTGAGTTTTATGCACGCAAGAGTTTATACAAAGAACAGTTTGATCTTGATTTATCTTTCCATTCATTGAAAGAATATTTACAGAGAATGCAGGAACAGGGAATCGCATTAAATTATGTTCCTCTGATTGGTCACAATACAATCAGAGCTAGTGTGATGGGTGGTAGTGCAACACCTTGTAATCAAAAACAATTATTTGAAATGGAAAAGTTAGTTGATGAAGCAATGAGACAAGGCGCTTTTGGATTGTCTACAGGTTTGGTCTATGCCCCTGCAAATTTTGCAGAATCAAGTGAATTAGTGTCGCTTTGTAAAATCGCTGCAAATAGAGGAGGATTTTTTGCTACTCACATGAGGAGTGAAGGTGATTCACTTATAGAAAGTATCCAAGAGGTACTAAATATTTCAAAAGAAGCAGATATACCTATACAAATTAGTCATTTAAAGACAGCGGGTGAAAAAAATTGGAGTAAACTAGATGCAGCTTTTGATTTAATCGAGGAACGTAGGGACATAGGACAGGATGTGA
>CAYWAX010000098.1:0-7181 GCA_964456425.1 uncultured Nitrospinaceae bacterium
ACAATTTCTTCTGAGAAAAAAAAGAGGGAATTGTTCACGATCTCTTCTATGGTTGTTCCTCTAGTTCTCATTTCTTCGATGATTCCTTTTCTTCTTTCTGCAGGCTGTGTGTCTGGGTCATATCCCATAGCCTGTAACTTATGGTCAAAGAGATCTAATAAACTTTGAATGTCTCTTTTTTTCATATGTTCTTGCGATACCCAGTCCATTTTTTCTGGATTGAAAACAGCAGAAGATTGATTGAGATTTTCTATAGAGAACAATTTTATTATTTCGTCTTTGTCAAAAATTTCTTGATCTCCGTGACTCCATCCTAATCTTACAAGGTAATTTATTAACGCCTCAGGCAAATATCCCTGATTTTTATATTCAAGAACTGATGTCGCGCCGTGTCTTTTAGAAAGTCTTTTTTTATCGGAACCAAGTATCATTGATATATGAACAAATTCAGGAATGGGACTATTCAGTGCTTGATACACTAAAATTTGTTTTGGAGTATTGGATAGATGGTCATTCCCTCTAATTACGTGACTGATTTGCATATCTATATCATCGATGGCAACACATAAATTGTAGGTAGGGGAACCATCGGTTCTTCTAATGATCATATCGTCAATTTGATTATTCTGGAATGTAATTTCCCCTGCTAGTAAATCGTGAAAACTGGTTTCCCCCTCGTTAGGTGTTTTCAATCTGATACAAAAAGGAATCTCAGGGTCTTCCTGGTATTTTTCTCTGCATGTTCCATCATACATCGGTGTTTTTCCTTGTTTTACAGCCTCGTCTCTCATTTTTTGTACTTCTTCTGGAGTACAGGTACATCTGTAAGCAAGGTTTTTAGATATGAGAGTATCTATAGTCTCATTGTATAGCTTCTCTCTATCACTTTGTCTGAAAGGTCCCTCATCCCAGTCTAACTCTAGCCAATCAAAAGCTTCTATAATGGCTTCATAGAACTCTTCAGTGGATCGTTGTTTGTCTGTATCTTCAATTCTGAGTATGGTGGTTCCACCATGATGTTTTGCAAAAAACCAATTGAAGAGCGCTGTCCTTGCTCCGCCTATATGGAGATGGCCAGTATTGGAGGGTGCGAATCTGACGCGTATTTTATTGTTCATCGGTAATCAAATCTCTTGTAAAATTTTTAAAAATTATAATATAGATTAACATTTTATTTTTCAAAAAAAATCTTTGTATAGTAGTCGTATTCGGTTTGAATTGTATAGGTTGAAATTTATTTTTAAATTTATTTTTTAGGAGCAAAAGTATATGGACTATTTTTTCGATTTAAATGAAGTGGATGTGCAAGACATGCCTGGTCGCAAAAGAAGATTGGTAGTTGGTGAGAACGTTATGATGCTTTATATCGAAAGAGAAGCAGGTACAACTCAGGATCATACTCACGATGTGGAGCAACTGGTATACTTAATGAAAGGTTCTGCACGTTTTACCGTAGACGGAAACACAAAACTCTGTGAGGGAGGGCAGGTGGTACATATCCACAAAGGGGTTCCTCACCAACTTGAGGCCCTTACTCCTATTACTTATGTGGGAATCTATTCTCCTCTTCGTGAAGAGGCTATAAAAGGAGAAGCATAAGGAGGTTAATCCTCTGGGTACTGCCAGTTTTCTTCTTCTTTTAATTCCTCAATAGCTTCCAACATACAAGTGACACCGTATGTTAGAACTTTGGATCCAGAAGGATTCACGCAAACCATGAGAGCTTCAGCAATACTTTCTGGATGCAAACCCAGTTTCAGTCCTTTTTTTAAGTGTTGCTTTAAGTGTGGTTGGTTATGCGGATTCGATCCTTCCACTGCTAAAGAAAGAATATGAAACAATTCGTGCATTTTTTCATCGAATCTTCTTTCTTTAGCGCGAATCACGTCGTCAAGTTTAAGAAGAGCTTCCATATAGTCAGGAAATTTTTCAGCAATAAATTTATGCGCTGGATAATGTCTGCCTCTTCGACTGGCAATGTCTTCCCAAAGAGCGTTTTGTTCATTCATTCGATTTCTCCTTTTTTTCTTCTTTATCCCGTATATTGCAGAGCAGATAAATGGAGGGGATAAAGAAAATAAGAATTGATAAAATAGCCAACCTTTGATTCGATAGCATACTCGATATGACGCCAAATGTAATAGGGCCAAGTATAGAACTAAATTTACCGCAGATTCCGTAAATGGCGTATCCTTTCGCTTCATGCATTTCAGGAATGTAGGAAGCCATCATTGCTCTACTTGAGGATTGAGTCGATCCCAATAGAATTCCTGCACCTATTCCGATGATAAAAAATTCTTCTTTAGAAGTATTTAAAAAAGCAGATATAATAACCAGACACCAAATAATAAGCGTAGATATTAAGGTTTTTCTGTGTCCTATAGAATCTGAGATATATCCAAAGACTAACGATCCTATTCCTGCAGATATTTGTATATAGATAAAGAGAATTAGATTTTCTTGCATCGTAAAGGAAAGAGTGGATACGGCGTAGATAGAGCAGAAAGCAATAATTGTAATTATTCCATCGTTAAACAAGAAAAACGCGATAAGAAATTTCATCGCATCCATATTATTTTTATATTGTTGAATTAATTGATATAGCTCTTTGAATATTAGATGGTTTTTCGAATTTTTGATTGATTTTTTTTCTTGGAATGATTTTCTTAGAGTAAAAAGCATAGGAAGTGAAAAGAGTGCGAAGAAAATAGATGTAATCAGAAAACTTTTTTTAAATTCTCCTTGATTGGCTAATTCATACCCATCTTTTAAAAAGGGATAACAAAGGATCAAACACAATAATCCTCCGAAATAACCAAGACCCCATCCCCATCCACTGATTCTCCCAATATTCTCTTTTGTAGAAATATTGGGAAGGTAAGAGTTATAGAAGACGATAGAACATTCGAAACCAATTGAGGAAATAACGAAGATGAAAATAGCAGTTAAGATCATTCCCTCTTCTAATAGACACAAAAAAGCAGTAGAAATAATGCAAATAGAACTAAACATAAATAGAAATGTTTTTCTTTTGTCAGTGATATCAGCTATTGCACTAAGAGGTATTGCAATTATAATACTTAAAAGCATGGATAATGATATCGAAGTACCCCAGAGGAGGTCTCCGTAAACGATTCCTTTGGTTATGACTTCTTTGAAGAAAACGCTGAATGCAACCGTTGTGATAATTGTTGGATAGGCAGAATTTGCAAAGTCATACATGATCCAAGAAAATATTTCTTTTTTCTCTATTGTAGTAATTTTTTTCATAAGAATATTTTTATGAATTAATTTAGAAAGTTGCAAGTCGTTCCTCATTTCTAATTATAAGAAATGTTATTTTTATTTTTGGAGGGTATGGTGAAAAAATCTGTTTTGGTAGTCACTCCATTTCATGAAAGGTACGTGAAAGCTTTAGAGAGTCTTGATTTAGATATTAATTTTGTGGGTTGTTCTGACAATAATGATAGTCCCGAGGATCTAAGTACTTTTGAGGTGGGGGTAGCATGGAAAGTCGATCCACTTCTACTCAAGAGATGGAAATCTTTGAAATGGATACAAATGGTTTCTGCAGGGGCGGATGAAATGTTGGATACATTATCAGAAAGAAAAGATGTAGTTATTACTTCTGTCAGAGGAATTCATGCGAATCCTATAGCTACTTATGTATTGATGATGATGCCAATGATTTCAATGGGTATTCCTAAGATGATAAACAATCAGAATTCTTCTACTTGGAAGCAATGGTCTTGGAATGATTTAGAAGGAAAAATTCTTTGCCAAGTGGGATTAGGTGCAATTGGTAAGGAAATAGCAAGAAGAGCTCGGCAGGCAGGAATGATTATCAAAGGCGTTAAAAATAACATTTCAACAGATGAAAATTATGAATATATCGATGAAATGTTTAGTTCTGATAATATTGAATTTGCAATAAAAGACTGTGATTATTGTGTTCTTGCCCTTCCATTGACTGAAAAAACCAGAAATCTTTTTTCTCAAAAAGTTTTTTCTTGCATGGAAAATAAACCTTTCTTCATTAATGTAGGAAGAGGGGAACTAGTGAATGATAGAGATCTTTTGAAATCAATAGACAATGAACTTTTGTCTGGGGCAGTTTTAGATGTCTTTCATGAGGAGCCACTATCATCAGATAGTCCTCTGTGGTTACATGAAAAAGTAATTGTAACTCCGCATATTTCTGGTTTAACAAGGGATTATATGCGTAAAGTATGTGATGTTTTCGCTGGGAATTGGAGTCTTTGGAATGAAGGCAAAGAGTTGAAAAGGAAAGTAGATAGATTTGATGGATATTAGAATTCTTTTATGGAATGCGTTTCATTGATAATGTTTTCATATTAATTGTTCTTTTTCCTTAAATATTATATATTGTAATAGTAAGTTCTTCGCCCATTTAATGCCTTATGCTTTGTGAGATGTCTTTAGAAGTATTATGGCAAGGTGGCGATATGGCCCGCAGACGTTCAATACCCAAAACTTTAGAAAAATTAAATAATAGATCTGGTGAAGTCCTTGGCCTATCTTTCATGTTTGTTTCTGTGTTTATTGCAGTTTCACTTTTTTCTTTTGATAGCAGAGATCCACATGCATATAACGTGGTGAGTCCAAATTTAGGAATTCAAAATTACTGTGGTTATCTTGGGTCTTATATTGCAGGAACAATGATTTTTTTCTTTGGTGCTTTGAACTGTCTAATTCCAATATTAATGTTGTTATGTGGCGTTTCTCTTTTTTCAGGAAAACGTATTTGGTTGCCTAGATATACAGATTTTTTATATCTTCTTATTTTATTAAGCGCATGCTCTTTGTTTTATAAAACATTTGAGGATGATGTAGTTTTTGGAAAAGGAATAGTATCTGGTGGCATAGTAGGAGAGAGTCTTTCCACTTTTCTCAATATGTATTTAGGCAACGCAGGGAGTTGGATAGCACTTTTGGCTGTCTTTACTATTTGTGTTTCAGTTGTTTCAAATTTTTCATTTCAATCTTATGGAACAAGAGTAGGTTCTTTTCTTTCTCTTCTAGGAAAAATTTCTTTCAAACCGAAATTTTATACGAAATTTCTGCATTTTCTCACTAGATTCAGAAGAGAAGAGAAAAATAGTTCTTTTGAAAGTGAAAGAATAGTCAGTGCTTCCTACTATTTTAAATTTTTCAGTACACTAAAGAAGATAGTAGTAAAAGTCTTTTCATCTATGAAAAACTTGAATTTATTCTTTCGAAAAGAATCTTTTGTAGTTGCAAATTTAAATTCTCCTGTGTTGGATGAAACAAATATTTCAGAAGAAAATTTCATTCCTGGGCCAGCATTTGATGAAGAGAAAAAAGTTCAGCCTACAATAGAGAAAACACAACTCAAAAATGAAAGAACTAAAGATTTAGATAAGTTATTGAAAGAAAATTCAACATCGATTGAAAGATTAGATGATTCGAATATTGATGTCCTTTCAGATCCAGCTAGTTTTAAAGAAGAGCAAACTGATTTTCAAAACCATGAAAAAATAGTTGAAGATTTTATTCTACCTGATTCGAAGGATGATATTCCTGTGAACACTGAAGTAGATTCTCCCAGTGTAGTTAGATTAGAGGATGAAAGTTTCGTAGAACAACCAAGTTCTGAAACAGTAAATAAAATTCCTAAAAGAATGCCAAAAAAAAATCTGAAATATGAACTTCCGTCTCTTGATATTTTTACAGATCCTCCTGCTGGTGGAGTCATAGTGAACGAATCTCTAATAAGAGAGAAATCGCAATCACTAGAGAAGGCATTGTTGGAATTTGGTGTTGAAGGAAAAATAACAGAGGTGAAAACTGGCCCAGTCATTACTGTTTATGAATTTTCTCCTGCTGCTGGTGTAAAAGTTTCTAAAATTGTTTCATTGTCAGACGATCTTGCTAGAGCACTTTCTGCTTATAGCGTTAGAATTGTTGCTCCTATTCCTGGGAAGTCAGTTGTAGGAATAGAAGTTCCTAATGAACAACGAAACGCAGTTTATGCAAAGGAAGTTCTTTCATCTAAAGATTTTAATGATTCAAAACAAAAATTAACTATAGGTCTGGGTTCGGATATTTTGGGTAGAACAGCTCTGACAGATTTGGCAAAAATTCCTCATCTTTTGATAGCTGGCACTACAGGTTCAGGTAAAAGTGTTTCGCTGAATATGATGATTTGTAGTTTGTTGACTAGATGTATGCCAAGAGAGGTTAGATTTTTAATGATTGATCCAAAACTCTTGGAGTTATCGATATATCAAGGCATTCCACATCTTCTTGTTCCGGTTGTAACTGATTCTGAAAAAGCTGCTTCAGCTCTTCGTGGAATAATAGTAGAAATGGAAAAAAGATATCGGAAAATGAACAAGCTTGGAGTAAGAAATATTGATAGTTACAATGAATTTGTTGCTGAGGGACTCACTAAAAAACAAATTCAAGAGAGATTGCAAAGACCATTAGAGGATGAAACTTCTGAAACAGAAGGGGAAAAGTTAGATTTTCTTCCTTATATAGTTGTGGTTATAGATGAACTTGCTGATTTGATGATGGTTTCATCTCGTGATGTTGAAGAAGCTATGACAAGACTAGCTCAGATGGCTAGAGCTGCCGGCATTCATCTTTTAGTTGCAACTCAAAGACCTTCTGTAGATGTTCTCACTGGATTGATTAAGGCAAATTTTCCATCTCGAATTGCACTCAGGGTGGCAACTAGAACTGATTCGAGAACTATTCTAGATTCAAATGGCGCCGAAAGACTTCTTGGAAAAGGAGATATGTTGTTTGTCCCCCCTGGTACAAGTATTCCTGTTCGGATTCACGGGTCGTATGTGTCTGAAAAAGAAATTCATAGTCTTGTGGGACATTGGAAGAATCAAGGTCCAGCAGTATTCCGTGAAGATATTTTCGTTGAAAAAGAAGTAAAGAAAGAAGACGTAGGAGGAGATGATAATGAGTATGATGAAAGGTATGATGAAGCCGTCGCTTTAATTTCCAGAACTAAAGAAGTTTCTATTTCCTTAATACAAAGACATATGAGAATTGGTTATAATAGGGCTGCAAGGATGATCGAACAAATGGAAAGAGACAAGATAGTTGGTCCTGCTGATGGAATTAAAAGACGCCCAGTATTAATTGATGAAATACCCGAAAATGATCATGAATGATTATTT
>CAYWAX010000099.1:0-7130 GCA_964456425.1 uncultured Nitrospinaceae bacterium
AGGTTTAAAAGTACGAAGTTTGTTTTCCGATTCGATTATTGTTGAAAAGAAATATGAAAGAGCTATTGAATCTATTTTGAAAGAACTTTTATATAGCGTAATTGTTGATAATTCAGATGATGCGTTCTCTGCTATACAAACTTTTGCTAAGAAAGGTGATATTCGTGCTTTGGCAATTTCTATTAATGCAAGGAAAAGGACCTTCTCTGAAATCATAAAATCTGAAAAAATTTTTGGCTCTGCTGATTCTTTAGTAACATGTGACAGTGGGTTAAAAGATTGTATTTCGCAATTTCTAGGTGGGGTTGTAATAGTGGAAGATTTTGATGTGGCATATAGTTCTTGGTTAAAAGGACCATCGGATATAACTTGGGTTACTTTAAATGGAGAGATTATTTATCCGAATGGTTCTTTTGAGTGTGGGTCATCAAAGTTGGATACTACTGGAATTTTAGAAAGGAAAAGAAAATGTGAAGAGCTAAGAACAGAAATTCAAAATAATGAAACAAGTTTGTCTGAATCTGAAGCTAATTGTGCTCATGTCTCGACTGAACTTCGTTCTATTGAAGATGAATTGCAAGTTTCTTTAGAGAGTAAAAGACAGTTAGACATTGAACTCGTTTCTATTGAAGAAAGAGTTCACTCGAAGTTGCGTGTAACATTGACAGAATTTTCCGGGAAAGTTTTATCGATTGGAAGTGAACTGAATAGACTTAGAGAATCCATAGAAAAAAGTCGTTTCCGCAAAGAAAGTTGTTCTTCAGATATAGATGAAATAAATATTAAGAGAGAAGAAACTCAAAAGAGTATAGAATCTTTTGAAGAGAAATCTAAAAATCTTGAGGTTGAAAATAAAAAAATAATTGAAAGTGAAATTGAGCAGGATAAGGACCTGACAAGTATTCAGATTCAGAATGGAGAGTTAGGAAATAGCATAAAAAGTTTAAGGATCGAATCCGATCAAATTTCTGATAAGGTCGCAAATGCTTCTGAAACAAGAACCACTTTGCAAGTTAAAAAAGATTCGATGGTTACTCAAGCTTTAGAGAAACATGGTGTTAATGTCGATGAAAAAGTAGATGAATTTCAAGAAGTGTTACCTTCATACAGGGAAAAAAACGAGAAATTAGAAGAATTAAATAATAGATTTTTGAAATTAGGGGAAGTTAATCATTTAGCAGCACAAGAATATGATGAAGTTAATGAAGAATTTTCTTTCTTAAAAGAGCAAAGAGAAGATCTCGACCATTCGATCGCAAGTTTAAAAGAGACTATAGAAAAATTAAATCAAACGACAAAAACAAAGTTTTTAGATGCGTTCGAAAAGGTTCAAACACATTTTGAAGATATTTTCGGAAGATTATTTTCAGGTGGTCAGGCAAAATTGTTTATGTTAGAACCTGACAAACCATTAGAAAGTGGAGTAGATATAGAGGTGAGACCTCCTGGAAAACGTCCTTCGAATATTATGTTATTATCTGCTGGAGAAAAAGCACTGACCGCTATATCTCTACTATTTTCTGTATTCTCAGTGAGGCCAAGCCCATTTTGTTTGCTAGATGAAGTAGATGCGACTCTTGATGATGCTAATGTTATAAGATTTAGAGAAGTTATTGGAGAGTTAGAGGATAGAAGTCAATTTATTGTCATTACTCATAATAAGAAAACTATGTCTTTTGCTTCTCAGTTATATGGAATAACTCAACGGGAAAAAGGAGTATCTGAAGTTGTTTCAGTTCAACTTAATAGAAGACAAGAGCAGAAAATCGAAAAAAATTAAATTTCCATAATTAAACCTTTAATACCTAACCAAAAAGAGATTTGTTTTGTTTTTTGAACGTAAAAAAAAAGGTCTTGCATCGAAAGAAATTGAAAAGAATCGTTTTTATAAAGGTCTATCTCGAACTAGAAATAAATTATTCTCAAAATTAAAAAATATTTTTCAAGCGGATAAAATAGATGAAGAAATGTATGAGAGGATTGAAGAAGCTCTCTATATTTCTGACTTAGGGCCAAGTTTAGTATCTGAGGTCCTAGAAAGATTACGTTCAAGAGAGAATTTAGAAGAGCCTACACAGAAACGTATGGAGAAAATATTTTTATCTTTTTTTCCTAAAATACAAACTCTACCCAAATTTCAGGAAGAGCAAAGAAATGGACCTAAGGTAATCTTACTAGTTGGGGTAAATGGTGTTGGTAAGACAACCACAGCTGGGAAACTTGCTTTCAAAGAAATGATCGCGGGTAAAAAAGTAATGTTAGTTGGCGCTGATACTTTTAGGGTAGCAGCAACTGAGCAGATAAACTTTTGGGCCAAAAAAATTGGATGTGATTTTGCAAGTCGTTCTGATGGAGCAGATCCATCGTCTGTGGTTTTTGATGCTTTAGAATCAGGTAATGCACGGAAAACAGATATAATTATAATTGACACTGCAGGGAGACTGCAAAACAAGAAAAATTTAATGGAGGAGATCAAAAAAGTACATAGAGTATGTAGTAAGGTAATTGAGAATTCTCCTCATGAAGTTTTTCTAGTGATTGATGCAAATACTGGTCAAAATGCTTTGAGTCAGGTAAAGGAGTTTAATTCTTGTATTCAATTAACAGGCTTAATTATGACGAAAATAGAAGGCACTTCTAAAGGAGGAATGATAGTTTCAGCAAGCAATGAAAGTAAGGTGCCCGTTTTATATTTGGGTATTGGTGAAGATGTAGAAGATTTAGTTGATTTTGATCCAAATGAATTTATTAAAGCATTATTAGATTTTTAAAACTTTTTATGAACATTTTTCTGTTGGTTCAGTTCCCTCTACAAAAGCTTCCGAAATAATTTTTCCAAAACATTTTTTTGATGGTAGAAAACCGGATTTATAATCTATTTTAATAAGTTTTACCTTAGAAGGAGAAGTTGGATAACGAAATTTATCATCGTTTCTCTTGATCCATTTATTCATTATTTCTACCCAAATCGGAAGAGCCGCAGTACCTCCGGAAGCTCGGAACCCCATGTTTTTGTTGCTATCTTTACCTACCCATACTCCTAAAACTAAGTCAGTGGAAAATCCAACGAACCAAGCATCTTTATACTTGTTTGTAGTTCCGGTTTTTCCAGCAACAAATTGTTTTATATTTTTTGCTAATTTAGCTGTACCATTAGTAACTACTCCTCTAAGTAAAAGTTTCATTTGAAAAGCAGTTTCTGGGCTTATCGCAAGATTGAATTGGGGAATAAATTTTTCAATAATACGATTTTCATCGTCAGCAATTTTCTCTATTTCATATGGACGTGCATAAATACCGTTTGTAGCAAATGGTATGTAAGAGGAAATAAATTCATAAGGGGTGACTTCTATTGAACCTAATGCTAGAGATAGGTAAGGATACATTTTTGAATGTATCCCAAGTCTTCTTGCAAATTTTATCGCTTTTTTAGGTTTTATTTGTATTAAAAGTTTGATAGTCGCTAAATTCAGTGACTTCTCTAGAGCGTTACGCATAGTAACAGGACCGTAGAATTTTTCGGAATAATTAGTAGGTTTCCAAATTCTTTTTGTCCCAGGAATTCGTTCTACAAAGGGGGAGTCCATAAGAATATGATTTGGCCCGTAACCTAGGGAAAGAGCACCTCCTACAATAATTGGTTTGAAAGCAGAACCGGGTTGTCGTTTAGCTTGTACAGCTCTATTAAATTTAAAACGTCTGAAATTTGTCCCTCCTGTCATTGCTCTAACTGCACCAGTTCTTGGGTCAAAAGCTATAACTGCACCTTGTATAGTTTCTTGCCACTTTAAAAAGACTTTTTTTGATTTTTTATTTAATTTTTGAACCTTCCCTAGAACTATGTCCCCTGCATTAAGAAGTTTGTAATTGATTTTCTTTGGAATATCCATATGTGCTTCATATATTCCAAGAATTCCAAGGATTCTTTTTCTTCGTATCTCTGTAATTCTAAATTGGAAACGATCTCCAAGTCTGGGTTGTATTTTTGTTTTTTTCGAAGCGTCTTTAAAACCTCTCTTTTTATTTAAGGTTTTAATACCTCTTAGAAGGGCTGTATGGACATCTTTTTGAAGAGATATATCAAGAGTTGTATAAACTTGAAGACCACTTCTGTAAATTGTTTTCCCATACCTTTTAGATAACTGTTTGCGAACATGCTCAACAAAATAAGCAGTTTCAGGAATTTGGTTTAAGGTAAATGGATTTAATGTAAGAAACTCGTCCTCAGCCGATTCTTTTTCTGTGTTTTTGATAAATTTTTCACTTAACATTCTCTTTAAGACTAAATTTCGTCGTTCTATAGATTTTTTAGGATTTTTTCTAGGATTAAACTTAGAAGGAGCTTTTGGTAATCCGGCAATTAGTGCACTTTCCGCTAAAGTAAGTTCGGATAGTTTTTTACCGAAGTAAATATTAGCAGCAGCTTGTACGCCGTATGCTCCATTCCCTAAATATATTTGATTTAAATATAATTCTAAAATTTCATCTTTTGTAAATCGCTTTTCAATTTCGATCGCTATTAAAGCTTCTTTAACTTTTCTCCTTAATGTCCTCTCAGGTGTAAGAAAAAGTACTTTAGCTAATTGTTGAGTAATTGTACTACCTCCTTGCACAAAACGACCACTTCGTATATTCACAAAAAATGCTCTTATAATATCAGGATAACTCACTCCAGGATGTTCATAAAATCTTGCGTCTTCTATAGCCAAAAAAGCTTGTCTAAGTCGAATTGGTATTTTTGATAAAGAAGTTGGTTCTCTTCTTTCGAGATAAAGTTCTGCAATTAGTTTTCTATTAGAATCGAAAATTCTAGTAGTAGTGTTTGGTTGATAGTTTTTTAATCGATCAAGTTCAGAAAATTCGAAGAAGAAAGAAATTCCTGCACCTAAAAAAATTCCGAGAGAGAAAAATAAAATTAAAATAAATTTAAATATGTGAAGCTTTAATATTTTTATTAAAAAAGTCATTTGCAGTTATCCAGAAAAATCAAAATAATTTTGCTTTTATTGTAAGTTATTTTTATTTTATCCTAATTATTCTCTAACTTACCTTTTTTGTTTTAATAATTTTGACCGCCAAAGTGATGTTTTACCATAAATAGGTTATATTTAAATTCTAGTTTTATCCAGGAGATTTTTTTATGGAATCCTTTCGTGTTCTAGTTCTAAATCAAAGTTATGAGCCGATCAATGTCTGTGGAGCTAAACGCGCTATAAAGATGAGTCTTCTTGGAAAAGCAGAGGTTGTTGAGTCAGGTGAATTTGAAATTAGGAGTGAGGCCTCGCAATTTTTCCTTCCGTCGGTGATAAGGCTAAAGAAATATGTTTATTTGAAAATCAGAAAGAAAAAAGTACCATTTAGCAAAAAAAATGTCTTAAGAAGAGACCAATTCACATGTCAATATTGTGGTTCATCTGATGGAGAGATGACGCTAGATCATATTTACCCCCGTTCTAAGGGAGGAGAATCTACTTGGAAAAACGTAGTTTGTAGTTGTAGAGTATGTAATGCTAGAAAAGGTAATTGTCTTCCAGAGGAAATAGGGATGGTTCTTATTTCAAAACCAACACAACCGATTTTTCCATTGATTGGTAGTTTTGGAAAATCTTCTGTAATATTTTCCACTAAGAATTGGACAAAATATTTTTAATCTTCTCTTTTTGTCGCTTTCATTTTTCCTGAAATAGATTATTTTTTTCAAAAGGTTCCCTTAATGAATGATTTTCAACTTTTCTCTGATTTTGTTCCAACTGGGGATCAGCCATCTGCAATTAAGAAAATAGTAAAAAATTTTCAAAATGGAAATAAAAAACAGGTATTGTTAGGAGTAACTGGTTCTGGAAAAACCTTTACAATGGCTAACGTTGTTCAGGAATTAAACAAGCCTACCTTAGTATTAGCTCACAATAAAACTCTTGCCGCTCAACTTTATAATGAGTTCAAGGATTTCTTTCCTAATAACGCTATAGAATATTTTGTTAGTTATTATGACTATTATCAACCAGAGGCATTTGTCCCTAGAACTAATACGTTTATTGAAAAAGATGCATCTATTAACGATGAACTTGATAGACTTAGACATTCTGCAACCCTTTCTGCATTAACAAGAAAAGACGTTTTAGTAGTTGCTAGTGTTAGTTCAATTTATGGTCTAGGTGCTCCTTCTGATTTTACTGATCTACATTTGATATTAGAGAAGGGAATGTTTATTAATCGTGAAGAATTAATAAAAGATTTAGTGAAAATACAATATCGAAGAGATGACATTGAACTCTTACGTTCTTCTTTTCGAGTTAGAGGAGATGTTATAGAAATACATCTTCCCCACATAGATGAATATATTGTTCGAGTTGAACTATTCGGAGATCAAATTGATAAGATATCTAAGATAGATCATTTAAGAATATCTAAAGGGGAAGAAATTGATCATTTAGAACTGTATCCAAATAGCCATTATATAACTCCTGAAGAAAGACTCACTTTTGCTATTGATAAGATAGAGGAAGAGATGTATCAGCAAATAAAATTTCTTGAAAAAGAAGAGAAATTTCTTGAAGGTAAACGTATAAGTGATAGGACTAGAGAAGACTTGGAAATGTTGAAAGAAGTTGGTTTTTGTCATGGAATTGAAAATTATAGTAGACATCTTGATGCACGAAAAGAAGGGGAAAAACCTTCTACTCTATTTTCGTATTTTAAGTATGACCCTTTAATTATTATAGATGAAAGCCATCAAACTCTCCCACAATTTCGCGCAATGTATAATGGAGATAGATCTCGAAAAGAAACCTTGGTATCTCATGGTTTTAGACTTCCATCAGCATTAGATAATAGGCCTCTTAGATTCAATGAATTTGAAGGAGAATTAAAAGAAGTTTTATTTGTTTCTGCTACTCCAAGTGATTACGAAATTTCTGAAAGTGCAAATGTTGTAGTAGAACAGATTATTAGACCTACAGGTTTAATTGATCCGATTGTTGAAATTCGTTCGGCAAAATCACAGGTAGATGACTTAATTTCCGAGGTAAAGAAAGTTGTTTTACGAGGAGATAGAGTTCTAGCTACTACCCTAACCAAAAGGTTTTCGGAAGATCTTACAGAGTATTATGATGATATTGGATTAAGAGTCA
>CAYWAX010000100.1:0-7085 GCA_964456425.1 uncultured Nitrospinaceae bacterium
TTTATAAGCATAATCCAAAAAAATGAACCTAAATCGAACGAATTAGTATTCGAAAACAGTAGGAGCTTCCACAGGTGTTTTTAGAGCTTCAAGTGCTACTTTTACCGCACCTAACCTCCAAGCCTCTTCTGCTTCTTTTGTCATACTTGGCTCACCAAAAGGATGATGAAAATGACCAGCTTTATTATTCACTATCCTATTTGCACCTATATCTTTTGCTACATCTGGCAGACAAGTAATAAGAGCAGTAGGGATTTTTTCTCTTTCAAGTTCTTTTGCTAACGCAGCTCCGCTACGTGTTCCCGTCCCTCAGGTCGCAGGTAAAATCACACCAGTAACTCCACCTTTTTTCAATTCATCCGCCCAAGCCTGACCAATCTCTTGCATATGTCCAAAAGCTCCTCCATTACCGCATGTACTAAGAAAATCTTCGTAGACTTTTCCAATTTCTCCTCTCCCTTCAAAAACTCGGAGAGCATCTAAAGGTATAATACGGTCAGGATCTTCATTAACAAATACTGTGTTAAACCCACCATGAATTGAAATAAATGAATCCTGTTCTAGTTCCTTCTTTCCTGAAAATGAATACATTCCCCATTTATTAGTTCTAGAACCAGGTATCTTATGTGGATTATCTGGTGGAACCATTCCTCCTTCAGATGCAATTGCAATAACTGCTTTTTTTAAATCAGAAATAGGTTCTGGGGGCTCTACCTTGTCCAAAACTGGGACAATAAGTTCTGACACAAAAGGATCCCCTTTTACTTTTTTCATAAGTAAATCGACTGCCCTGGGTGAAGCAGGAGTATCGAGTTGAATATTGTATCTAACTCCTGAAGGAAAATACCCTTCTTCTTGTGCAGAATTCAATTTTTCTCCAGAAACAAGCTTTAAACCAATTTTAACAATTGTATCCAACGCACTTTCCATATCTCCTGCAGATGGTCCAGTTTGAACCGTAAGAACACTTCCTTTTGCAACATCGACTCCTGGATTTTCCTCATACATGCCTGTAATAACTTTACATAAATTCTTTTCAGAAATTTCCTTACATAAATTAGCACAGGCGAGTCCATAACGACCTGCATTAAATGCAGGACCTGCAACTAAGAGATCGGGACTAATTTCTTGTAAATATTCATTTATTTTTTCAAAAATGGAATTTTCGTTTTTAAAAAAATAATTATCCCCACAAGAAATCGTACCTACTACCTTTCCATTTGAACCTAAAATTTTATTTAACAAAACTCCTGGACCAATTTCTTCCTCATGAAAATTTAGCGGTTCATCTGCCATTTCTTCCCCGCCCGAACCTACAAAAAATTGATTTAGAAAATGTACTATTCTAATTTCCTTCATAATGTTCTAAGCCTCCACTGGGAAAATTGAATACGCATTAAAAATCCTTTCCAACAAAACCATTAATGTCTAATGCCCACTCAGTAGCGTAATAATCTGAATTAGTTATCTTCAAATTTCCGCATGCATCAAATTCTTGTCCTCCATACAAAAATATTTTTTTAGAACCAATCACTTTTTCCATCGCAGGAGCCTCTACTTTATCTCCATTGGCACCTTTACTAACAATCGAATTAGCTTCAGGAACATGATAAACTAAAGGAAATTCGTCAGTTCCAGGTCGTCCAACTTCGTAAATAATTGGGACAGCTGAAATATCTTTTTGTTCTAGAGCCTGAACAGTTAACCAATAATCTACTGAAGAGTTTCCTCCACCTTCGAAAGATAATACAGCTCCATCAGCATGTAGTATTTTTGCAAGCTTCGCGACATACTGGGCAGATCGTTCTTTCAAAGCTTGATTATCTCTATGTCCTCTAGTGAGTATCATTCCAACGAAATTTAAATCTACTCCATGACGTCCATACAATTCATGTATGAGTGGTTTATTGCAATGGAGATAAGTTGGTACCTTTTGTGAAGTTTTATAATTCCCACCAACCACAGCGCCATCAAACATCTCATTTGGATGTATAAGAGTAGGCAGAGAATCTCCTAAATCTTTTCCATACATGAATGTTTGCACCATAGGAGCTTGATGCATTACTTGATCTACATAAACAACTTTCGGAAGTGTAGGATCAACATCTGTGAGTTCAAATACTTTTGTTTCCTTTGGGGATATATCTTTTGTCAAACTTGCAAGCCATGATGAAATACGAAGTGTTACAAGCCTTACGGCATCATCATGTTCAATATTCGTAGAATCTGAAAGTGGAATAAATCGGATTACTAGATTTAGTGTATCTGAATTTGTACAAAACTTTGCACCTGGTCCTGACATATCAATGATACCTTCACGGCAGGTCATAATACCCGTCTGAGGACCTAAAAAGTAGGTTGAACTTAAAACACACATCCCTGACAGTTTATGAGTGACCCCATCCCCTGCTGTTCTTGCTGGTCCTAAAAACCCAGGGAATTCACATGAATTTCCACTTATTTTATGAATTGGTTCGACTGCATCTAAAACATTTGTAATCCTAATGGAGTCTCCCGGAAGTGCGATATGAAAACTAACATCTTCAAATTTTCCTTCCTCCATTGCGATTTCACGAAGTTGGTTGAAATTAATCGTCAACAATCCATCAGAAAAAGAAGTATCATCTCCTTCGACAATATTTTCTACAGGAAACAAACCCATTTTTAATCGCAATATATAACCCTCCAAAGAATTTTAAGAGTTGCTTGCTCGCATCTCTAATAAATTCGACTCAATTTTTTCTAAATCTAAAACTATTTCCATCATCTTCAATTTCTCTTCGTAGATTTCAGAAGGTATCAAATCCCTAATTTCTTCTTCAAGCACATGATATACAGGAAGTCCCAACGAGACACCCGCTAATGGCCCTGCCCAACTTGGATCACCTTTTGTTAGAGTTTCCACCGCTATTTTCAATCCGTCAGTTGGCATTCCTAAAACTACCATCAAATTCTCTGAACCATATTCCTCAGAAAGCTTTTTGATAGTTGCTTGGTTTTCCAGGTCCATTGCTCCAGCAGAAGTTCAAACAAAACATTCTGTTTTCTGAAAAACGATTTCCCTTCCTGAAGCCTCAAGACATTCTGCAATTGTAGGGCCAGGGATACCGTCTCTTTCTCCGATAATAATGACTTTACGGTCATCCATACAAAAACTCCTCTCTAAATTTAAAATCTATACTTGTACAACAACGGACACTCCATCTGCACTTCTAGTCATTCGACCAAGAAACAAACTTCCCTTCGCAACAACCATAGCTCTTTTAAATGATCCTTCCTTCAAAGCCTTAATAGCATATCCAAGATAAGGCACACCAGCAGGAATATGACCCTGTGTAGGAGAAAATCCAGGCATTCCTTTATCAAGAATGAAATCTTGAATTCCCTCTTTTGTCAACTTTTCTTTCATTACACCAAGAGCAGCTATAGTTTTATAGTTGACTAGAGGAACATCACCTGCACCAGCAGGAACAGTTATTTCAGGATTATGAAGTTCGACACAGAATTTATCAATATCAAAAACAGAGAGATTTGCTTTTTCAAGAGGCTTATAAACCAATGAATCAATCATTTCTTGTGGTGAGGAAGAACTCCCTATGGGATGATGTCCAACTATTTCTAAATTTATATAAGGAATTCCTGCGGTCCCATCAGAAGACAAAAAGAATGCTACTCCTCCCAGAAGATCCTCAAGTACAGGCATCTTTTTTTCCATATGGAAATGTGCTTTCATTCCTAATTTTGCTAAAGAACCTCCACCTACCACCACAACATTTTTCACGACCTTAGATTGGATTAGTGATGCTGCGTGAATAAGTGCATAAACTGGAGCTGCACAAAAAGCTTTCACATCCATCCCAGATGCATTCTTACAACCAACCATCTCTCCAATCGCTTTCGCTAAATTTCCTCCCCCACGATTATAACGATCACCTATGGCTTCCTCTGAACAACTAATAATATATTCAACTGATAGTGGATCAATTGAATCTTGAACAAGCATTCGATTGAGGGCAAAAGCGCCACTTGCTTTCGCGGATAAATTTTCCAGTAAAATTCTAGCATCTAATGATTCATCTTTTTCGTGATCAGATTGGAAGCATCCTACAAGTTCTCCTTTGTTTTCAATCGACAAAGATCCTTTCAATTGAATATTTTCTTCAATCGCACTTATTTTACTTCCTTTATTCAAAAACTTTTCATTGAAAATTTTTTTTGCAGAAGGACTATAATTATTATTTGAATTAATGAAATCAGAGTCTAACAAAAAAAGCTCAAAATCATCCGCAGATTTTAGCAACATATAAAAAGTTGTTTGATCTAAAATTTCACCAAAAACTCCTTCTTTAGACGAGCCTTCAAGAAGATTTTCAAACCAAGGCTTAGATTTTTTATCTAATTTATCAGGGTTTAAATTACCTATAAATGCTTGATTTGGTGGATAAGAAACTGCCTCCTTAAAACTACGAAGGTTCTTATTCAGTGCATGTAGAAAACTCTCACCAGAGTCTTCTACTTCTCGATGACACTTGGAACCGTAACGCACAAGTTCAGGAACATGAACAAGAATATTTGTCGCAGAATGAATATATGCTTTTGACTCATTTGACATGAAACTAGTGTAATGGAATTATTCCTAAAAAAAAACTAATAATAAAAAATTACTATTGGATGAAATATAATTTAAAAGTCTATTTTTAGGAGAAAAGATAATGACTTTAAGAATAAACGATGAGGCCCCAAATTTTACTGCAGAAACTACACAAGGGACTATTAATTTCCATGACTGGATTGGTGACGGATGGGTAATTCTATTTTCTCACCCAAAAGATTTTACCCCCGTGTGTACAACAGAATTGGGTTTTATGGCTGGGCTTAAAAATGAGTTTGAAAAAAGAAATTGCAAAATACTTGGAATCAGTGTCGATGGAGTATCTGACCACGAAAGATGGTCTAAAGATATTGAAAATTCACAGGGACATCCAGTCAGTTATCCTCTGGTTGGAGACCCAGGGCTAGAAGTCGTCAAAGCTTTCGACATGTTACCAGCAGAGGATGGAAATTCTTCAGAAGGCAGAACTGCGGCAGATAATGCAACAGCACGATCAGTTTTTTTGATAGGACCAGACAAAAAAGTTAAAGCTACTCTAACTTATCCAATGAGTACAGGCAGAAACTTTCATGAAATTCTTCGTCTCCTTGATTCTTGTCAATTGACTGCTAAAGAAAAAGTTGCCACACCAGTAAACTGGCAACAGGGAGATGATGTCATTATTCTCCCGGCGGTTTCTGATGATGAAGCGAAAGAGAAATATCCAGAAGGTTGGGAGACTCCATTGCCCTATATTCGCATTGTTCCTCAACCAGATTCTTCAAAAAAGTAAAATCAGAAAATTCAATAACAGTGGCGGTCATTTAAAACCGTCACTGTTATAAAAAAACTCTAAATCTCTACAAAAATCTTTCCACTTTTATAGGGGTTTGCACATCCACCGTAACCCCCAATTCCTTCGACGGACTCTGTCTTACTATTATTCACTGTATTATGAATTTCACCTCTAGGTATAAACATAAAGTCCCCTGGTTCAGTAACATGTTCTATTTTTTCCTTCCCTATATTCCAAATAGCCTTTGGCCCAGACATGTGATACCACATCAAATCTCCATTTTCGTGATAGTGCGGTTTACTAACGGTATCAGGAGGAAAATTGGTCCTCACCAACGTTGCAGTCTCTATACCAGTAGTATCATCCGTAATACCAAACGTAAGATTAAACCCAGGCTCATATTTTTGATCTACTGGTAGATTTTTCACACTTAACACTTTTGCCATATACTGTCCCTCCTTAAAATTAAATTAATCTTCTAAAATTTGAATTGGTGCTCTTCCGAAGATTTTTCCAGATGAAAGATCTTGCAGTGCTTGTTCTGCATCCTTTAAATGATACGTCCCAGAAATAATAGGTTTTATTCTCCCACTACCTATCCATTCAGCTGCTTCAGTTAACTCAGCCTTATTCACATATCTGGATCCTGTAACTAAAATTTCGTCATCGACAAAACGTGTTGGATCACATTCGAAAATCTTACCTGGTTGGAATCCTACAATGACTAATACCCCTGTCCGTGCAATTGAACGATAGCTTTTTGGCAAAGTCAGTTCTGTTCCTACTAATTCTAAAACAGCATCCGCTCCTTTTCCTTCAGTTATTTCAAGAACTTCTTCAGAAAAATCTTTTTTGATACTATTAACTAAATAATTCGCACCTAACTCTTTAGCAGAAGAGAGTTTCTGATCGTCGATATCCACAGCAATAACATTTGCTCCAAATGCTTTTGCTATCTGAACAGCATGAATCCCAACACCCCCGCATGCTCCGACTATTAGAACTGTTTGTCCAGGCTGAATTTTCGCTCTTGTTTTAAGTGCTTTCAAAGGAGTAGCTACTGGACTCACAATAGTAGTTGCCAATGCAAAATCAATTCCGTCAGGAAAACGACATAAATTTTTTTCTGGGACGGCAACAAATTCTGCATATCCACCATTAGCATGTACTCCAAGATAACCTTTAAAATTTTCACATAATGTCTCTCGACCTACTTGGCAAAACCTACAATGACCACAGGTAAGATAAGGATGAGCAACTACTTTGTCACCTTCTTGGTAATGTTCTACTCCTTTTCCAACTGATACAATAACCCCTGCAATCTCATGTCCTAAAATAAGTGGCAAGTTTCCTCCTGCTCTTCCATCACGAATAGTTACATCAAATTGGTCGGGAGCACATGCATGGACACGAATAATTACTTCAGAATATTTAGGTTTTGGATCAGGAATTTCCTCAAAAGATAATTCCTCTCCCCAACTTTTCAAAACCATAGCTTTCATTTAGAACCCCAATAAATCAAGCCAAATTAGATAGAGCCGGCAAATTTCTCACCTGCAATCAATCTTCCTAGTTTCCATCTAACGGTGTCATTAAGACCATCGATGTGGTAACACATCATTGCATCTCTCATATGTCTTTCAGCCGAATGTGTTGTCATATATCCAGTTCCGCCAAAAATATTCATTGCACTAGAAC
>CAYWAX010000101.1:0-6995 GCA_964456425.1 uncultured Nitrospinaceae bacterium
CACACGCTCTCATTTTTGATGGATCAGATTCAAACAATTCAATATCTTCAGCAACAGGAAGTGTAAAAGGATGATGCATAGCAAAAAATCTTTGTTCGTCTTCGTCCCATTCAAACATTGGAAAATCAACAATCCAGCAAAAACTATATTTTTTCTTATCTCTAAGGCCTAATTTGTCTCCTAGGTCTAACCTTAATTGCCCAAGTACCGATGCACTTACTTTTTCTGAATCAGCAACCATTAGAATCAAATCGCCCACTTCGGCTCTTGTTTTATCTGCGATAGATTTCAATTGATCCTCAGAAAAGAATTTAACAATATTCGACTCAAATCCATTTTCTGTCATCTTCATCCAGGCTAAACCATTGGCTCCCAGTTCCTGCGCTCTTGCAATTAAGTCGTCTATTTCTTTTCTAGACATGGAAGACATACCCTTGGCGGCAAGAGCTCTTACTATACCTCCTTTTTCGACTGTTCCTTTAAAAACTTTAAATTCACTATCTGCCGCAATCTCAGTAATATTTCCTAATTTCATTTCAAACCGAGTATCTGGCCTATCATTTCCATAAGATTCGATTGCATCCTTGTAGGTAATAACTTGAAAAGGTTCAGAAATATTTACTCCTAAAACTTTATTCCATATCTGACATACCAACTCCTCCATTTTATTCATAAATGGTTTCATTCCTAAGAAGGAGCATTCAATATCTATTTGGGTAAATTCAGGTTGCCTGTCAGCACGTAAGTCTTCGTCTCTAAAACATTTGACAATTTGATAATATTTGTCTAGCCCTGAAATCATTAATATTTGTTTAAACATCTGTGGACTTTGAGGCAGGGCAAAAAACATTCCTTTATGTATTCTGCTTGGAACAAGATAATCTCTTGCTCCTTCAGGAGTACTTTTGGTAAGAACTGGCGTTTCTACATCGATAAAATTTTCCTCATTAAGAAACTCTCTAACAACGGTCGTTGTCTTATGCCTGAGTTTTAAATTATCAGAAAGAGAAGATCTTCGAAGATCAAGGTATCTGTATTGAAGTCGTAGAGACTCTCCCACTTCAACTTCGTCATCAATTTCAAAAGGTGGAGTCTTCGATTCACTTAAAACTTTCAACTCAACCACCGATACTTCAATTTCACCAGTAGATATTTTTGCATTGACCATATCTTCAGGTCTTGCATTCACATTCCCTCTAATGGCGATGACCCACTCGCTTCTTACTTTTTCCGCTAGAGCATGAACATTTTTATTAATTGCAGGATCTGCTACAACCTGCGCAACTCCAGAATTATCCCTCAAATCTATAAAAATTAATCCGCCATGATCACGGCTTCTTTTTACCCACCCTTTCAGGATCACTTCTTTGCCAATGATGTCCTTGTTAAGTTCTCCGCATTTGTGGGTTCTTTCACCAATCACAGATTCATTCAAAATAAAAACTCCATAGTCTTATAATTTAAAGTTATACTTTATAAATAATTCGTAAGTTATTGTTTTTCATTATTAAAAACCTTCACTGATTTTTCCCACTTGGTAGACAGAACATCTGGTTCAATCGGACAATCTATGATGTGAACGTTTTTTTCATGCAGAGCGTTATCAAGGCTTTCTGCAAGGTCCCCTTTAGCTAGTATTCTATGTCCTTTTGCTCCAAAAGATTCAGCTAAAGTAACAAAATCAGGATTATTTATATCTGTAGCAATATACCTTTCTCCATAAACGTATTTCTGGGAGTGCCTTAATGCTCCATATTTGCCATCATTAAAAATTATGATAATTATATGAAGTGAATGGCTGACGGCAGCAGCAAGTTCACCACAAACCATAGTAAAACTACCATCACCAATAATACCGCAAACTGGCCTTTCAGGAGCACCTATTTTAGCACCTATCGAAGCTCCTAATGCATAACCCATAGATTGATACGCTTCGGAAAGTAAAATACTATTGGGTTCATAGATTGTGAAAGCCTCTTCCATCAACCAACTCTGCGTAGCGGAAGAATCAGAAAGAAACACAGTATTAGGAGGCATAACGTCTCTAATAGTCTTCATAACAAATAATCCATGAAAAGGGGGATTGTTTTCATGGGACATAAAAGAATCGAGTCTTTCTTTATAAAGTGACTTACTAGATTTAACCCTGTAGAGACTTTCCGTGCTAGCGAGAGAATCCACATCTTCCAATTTTATCAATATCCTCTGCAAACAAAGATTAATGTCTCCTTGAATTGAAAGCTTTGCCGGATAGTTTCTTCCCAACCTATCTTCTGCAATATCAATCTGCAAGAGATTATTTGTCATAGGCATTTTATAGTAAGAAGTAGAGAATTGCCCAAATCCTGTTCCAAGGGCTAAACAAAGATCCGACTCTTTAAGCATATCTTCACATCCAACAAAACTTGGGAGACCGAAAGAAATTGGGTCTTCTTCAGACAACACACCCCTACCCTTAATTGAAGTAATCACAGGAGCTCCTAGTTTCAATGCTAGAGTCTGCAGAAGTTTTTCTGCTTTCGCTGCAACAACACCCGAACCCGCATAAATGATCGGCTTATTAGATTTCAATAACAATTGAACTATTTCATCTAACTTTGAATCATCGATTGCAGGAATAGGCTCTGGAGAAGGAACCACTGTACTTACTATCTGCTTTTCTTCTTCTGCTTTAAACAAATTGGCCTTCATCACAATTTGAACTGGACCAGGCCTTCCTTCATTCGCCCATAAAAAAGCTGCTTTTACGTAATCTTTAATTTCAGAGACTTTATTCGGGACAAAAACTTTTTTGACACAGGAAACCAATGCATTTTCCATATCCACATCATGAATAGCACTTTTGTGACGCATTGCATCAGAAAGTGCAGAAGTTATTGCAACAACAGGAACACTATCTTCTTTAGAAGATTGCAAGGCAGTGGCAATATTCGTACCACCGGGACCAGGTACTGTGAAAACGACCCCTGTCTTTCCAGAAACCCTAGAATATCCATCTGCTGCAAATGCAGCTCCTTGTTCATGACGATTCACTATTGGGTAAATATTTGGAAAATCAATCAGAGAATCATAAAAAGGTAACGTAAGAGTCCCTGGTATACCAAAAATACACTCCACCCCTTCCTCATGAAGACTATCTAAAAGCACTTGCGAACCTGTTCTAGACATTAACCCCTCAATTTACTGCTATAATTAAAAACGTTATTGCTTCTTATATCGGCAATTTCAAAAAATATCAAAACAAGAAAAGCAGAATATCTCAATGTTTTACTAAACTACAATCGAGACTTTGAAATTTTAAGAATACGAAGTAAGGTAAGAATTAATACTTTAGAAGAGGAAATGATTTGCCAAAGCCAAAATTCACAACAGTTAGAGGGGTTCACGACAGTTTGCCTGAATCTTTTTATACTTGGCGTCACATAGAAAATGTAGCAAGAAATATGTTTTCTCTGTTTAATTATCAAGAGATAAATATTCCTATATTTGAACAAACAAGCTTATTCCAAAGAGGAATTGGGACAGAAACAGATATTGTTTCTAAAGAAATGTACACTTTTGATGATAAAGGAGGAGACTCAATTACGCTTAGGCCCGAGGCAACTGCCTCTATTTGCAGGGCCTATGTACAACATGCTCTTTACAACAAACAAAAATTAAACAAATTGTTTTTCATTGGCCCAATGTTCAGATATGAGAGACCACAATCTGGCAGATTGAGACAGTTCCATCAAATTGATGCGGAAGCAATAGGATCGAAAGATCCAGCCATTGATGCAGAAATGATAACTATGCTGATGAATTTCCTTAAATCTTTAGGACTTAAAGACCTTCATTTACAGATAAATAACTTAGGAGATTTGGAATCTAGAAAAAGTTATTCTAAAGAATTAGAAGTATTTCTTCTAGACAAAGGAAATTCATTAGATTCTGAAATTAAAGACAGAATCAAAAAAAACCCTTTTCGATTTCTTGATAGCAAAGACCCAAAACATCAAGAACTTATTGAATTGGCACCAACAAACGAAAGTTTTTTAGACACTGACTCACTAGAACATATGGAGTCTGTCAAAAGTTATTTAGATTCCAGCAACGTACCCTTCAGCTATAACAAAAGATTAGTAAGAGGCTTGGATTATTACTGTCTCACGGTTTTTGAAATAACCAGTGAAAATTTAGGCGCACAGAATGCTGTTTGCGGTGGTGGTCGGTATGACAAACTTATAGAAGAACTTGGCGGCCCTGAAACCCCTGCCATTGGTTTTGCCATAGGAATTGAAAGATTATTGCAACTTGTCTCTGAATCAACCATAGAGGAATCGTCGCATTCCAAAAACCCCGAAATTTATATTATATCTTTAGGAAAAGAACCAATGTCTCTTTCTTTCCAAATATCAAATCAACTTAGAGAAAGTGGTATCCGCACAGAACTATCATTTGATGGTGGAAGCATGAAAAGTCAGATGAAAAAAGCCAATCGATCTTCTGCGAGATTCACACTGATTATTGGAGAAGATGAACTTTTGTCGAATTCAGCTACACTAAAAAACATGAGCGATAGTAGTCAGGAAGAAATAAACCTTAAAAAAATAAAAGATGTCATCAAAGAAAAAATACAAAATTAACAACTGAACAAACAACTCAAAAAAAACTATCACATCCTTTGAACAACTAAAATATTTTTACAAATGGAACCACTTAGGAACTGACCTTTTTTTCCAAGTTGCAAAACTCACCTTTTCTAATTTATAAAAATTTCGATAGGCCGAAACAGTATTCTTTAACTTGCAATAATCAGGCATGCATTGAGGAGGATCTACAAATTTATCTGCAGAAATGTTCATTGGATATTTTTTAAGCGGTCGAAGCAATCTTTCCGTATCATGAGAGTTGTCATAACGATAAGTATACTCATTCATTAAAGAAACCATATGCTGATACAACCACTCGTAATGCTCACTGCTTCTCCGCACCCAAATTGTACTAGGATGATTTTCATGAACGATTTTATACAAACCTTCTACATCAGCGTACACATCCCCATCAAGTACACGATGTGCAGTAGACATCATTTGCGCAGATTCAAGTATCATCTTCACAACGTGTTTATCACACATCATTTGAGCAGCTACTTTTGGATCTTTTGCAAGGTAAAAAATATTCATTAAGATAAAATTCACAACCATTTTTATTACTAAGAAATTATTTTAAAAGTCCCTCTTTCAACAGCATCTTGGAATTTTCTCAAAATCCAACCCTGAAGTCTGTGCCTTAAAAAAGGAACCATAACAGCAAATCCTACGACATCCGTAGCAATACCCGGAGTCAACAATAAAATGCCACCTGCAAAGACGATAGCACCTCCTATCAATTCAGCGGCAGGCATTACCCCTTGAGAAATTTCCGTTTGAATTTGTCTCAATACAATCATTCCTTGCATTCTAGAAATCCAAGCACCAAGAAATCCCGTCAATAAAATTATCAACAAGGTCGCATTTAAACCAATTGCACTACCAATATCGAAAAGAAGAACAATTTCTACAATTGGCACTAAAACAAACAACAATACAATCTTAAAAAACATTTCTTCTCCTATAATCATCAAATCGAACAATATTTATGCTAACATCAATATCGTTAAAAAAAAATATGAATTTAAGGAGTGACCTTATGTCAGATGAAATGAAAGCCATGCGAATTCACGAACTAGGCGGTGCATTTCAATTAGAAAATATTCCGATACCTAAACCAGGGCCCAACGAAGCTCTCTTGAAACTAAAAGCTACCGGCGTAGGACTTACACTTGCAATAATGAGAAAAACTCAAGGGCTTATTGATGAGTATCCAAGAATAATGGGACACGAAATTTCTGGGGAAGTAGTAGAACTTGGAACAGAGGTTCCCCCTGAACTTATCAATATTGGTGATATGGCAACCTGTCATTTTTATTTAACCTGCAAAAACTGCAATTACTGCCGAAGCGGAAGAGAGAGTCTCTGCGAGAATTTTAAAGGTTTTTTTGGACTAGTCATGGACGGAGGATATGCTGAATATACAGTTGTCCCAGCAGTAAATTTATGCAAAGTCCCCTCGGAAGTAAATGCACTAGACGCATGTCTTGCAGCCGATGCAATATGTACTCCTTATCATAATTGTATAACCGAAGCTCAAATAAAACCTGGTAATACCGTGGCTATCTGTGGCGCTGGAGGCGGCGTAGCTATACATGCTGTACAAATGGCACAATTATGTGGCGGCCATGTGATTGGAATAGATGTGTCGAATACGAAACTAGAAGTGGTCTCTGAGCTTGGTGCATTCGCTACAGTGAATCCTATGGAAAATGACGTCTCAGAAGAACTCTTTGCACTTACTGATGGAAAGGGTGTCGATATCTACATCGACTATGTCGCAACCAAAGAAACCTTAGAAATAGGAATGGATTCTCTGGGTCGTGCAGGAAAATTAATCATCGTAGGATATAGACCTCCAAGTGCATTTGAGGGAACACTACCAGACTTTACTGTGGACCCTCTAAAAGTTTTAAATAATGCACAAGAGATTCACGGATCTCGATATTGCTCTATGGATGAACTTAGACAATCTTTAGAATTACTAAGACAGAAAAAAATCAAGCCAATTGTAACTGAAACGTTTAAATTAGAAGAATTAGAGATAGCGTTTCAGGCTTTATTAAAAAATGAAGTCACAGGAAGAGCGGCAATTCTTTTTGACTAAAAAGAAAGCACCTTCATGCCACTTTCAAAACTAAAAGAGACTCTTATAGTATTCACAAAACCTGCTTTGCCTGGAAGAGCAAAATCACGTTTAAGTCAAGAAATTGGAATAAACGAATCTTTAGAATTACATAAATCTCTCCTCACAAACATCAGTATTCTTGCAAGAAAAATATATAAAAAAAGAAGATCTGTAAGCTTAATAGCTGCATGGGCTGTTAATTCAGAAGAACTTCAAAAGTTGCCTTTATCTGATTG
>CAYWAX010000102.1:0-6871 GCA_964456425.1 uncultured Nitrospinaceae bacterium
AAAAAGGATCATTCCGCTCTAATTTGGGAAGGAGATGATGGTACTAAAAGAACGTTTACCTATGAACAATTGTCTTTTGAAGTATCTAAATTAGCAAATGCAATGAAGGAATTTGATCTGAAAATTGGAGATACTGTCGGTATTTTTATGCCTATGATTCCAGAAACTATTTTTGCAATGTTTGCTTGTTTTAAAATAGGAGTTATTGCAGTTCCCATATTCTCTGGATTTGGTTATGAAGCAGTTGCAGAACGTCTTACTCATGCAAAAGTAAAACTAGTTTTCACTTCAAACTTTGGACTTCGAAGAGGAAAAGAAATTGCTATAAAAGCACTCTTAGACAAAGCCCTTCAAATAAACAATTCGGTAAAAAAAGTTGTTGTTTATGAAAGAACAAAAACATCCTACCCAATTTTAAAAAACAGAGATATGAAATGGCAAGAATTTATCTATGGCAAATCTACAGAATCTGAAACTTTACAATTAGACTCTGAGGCAATTTCAATGATTATTTACACCTCAGGAACAACCGGTAAGCCTAAAGGCACATTACATACGCATGCCGGATGTCTAACTACTATTACAAAAGAAGTTAAGTATTGTATGGATCTTAGAGATAACGATATTCTTTTCTGGCTTACTGATATTGGGTGGATGATGGGGCCATGGGAAATCATTGGGGCACAAGCTCTTGGACAAACATATTTAATATATGAGGGCACCCCAAATTGGCCGAAACCAGACAGACTTTGGAAAATTATCTCTGAACATAAAATTACACATCTTGGCATTTCCCCTACAGCAATTCGACTTCTTATAAGTAGTGGAGAAAAATGGACCAAAAAATACGACCTTTCAAGTTTGCGAGTTCTTGCATCTACCGGAGAGCCTTGGGATCCTGAATCATATATGTGGTATTTCGAAAAAATAGGAAATAGCCGTTGCCCAATCATGAATATTTCTGGCGGAACAGAAATCTGTGGTTGCCTCCTACAACCTTATCCAATTATGGAATTATCTAAATGCTCTCTTGGAGGACCTGCTTTAGGAGTTCATACCGAAGTATATAACGAAGATGGGAAATCAATTCGTGGTGAAATAGGTCACTTAGTATGTACAAAACCAATGCCATCTATGACAAAGGGTTTTCTTTTAGATAATGAGAGATATTTAGAAACTTACTTTTCCCGTTTCCCAAATACTTGGTATCACGGAGACTGGGCGATGGTAGATGAATTCAACCAATGGTTTCTCTTTGGCAGATCTGATGACACAATAAATGTTGCAGGAAAAAGAGTGGGTCCTGCAGAAGTAGAATCTGAACTAATCCGACATCCTTCCGTTATTGAGGCTGCAGTAATAGGAACTCCCCATCCTATTAAGGGAGAAGTATTAACTTGTTTTGTAGTTATTAGAGAAGAATATAAAATAAATGACCATCTTAGGGAAGAATTAAAAGATGAAACTACAAAATATTTAGGAAAAAGTCTTCGTCCTGAAACAATTAAATTTGTAAAAGGATTGCCGAAAACACGTTCATCAAAAATAGTACGTGGGGCAATAAAAAAATTATATTTAGGAACTAGCATCAATGATATAGACACTTCTTCTATAGAAGAACTTTCTCTTTTAGAAGGAATATCAAGGGCAAAATAAATCTTTAAGACGAAATCTCATAAAAATCCTTAATAAACTCAACAACAGCCATACTCTCTCTCACCGGAATTTTAGTTTCTTTAGAGTGAAGTATCGATTCTACAAAATCTAAATGATTTCTGTACATAGAAGAAAGTTTCGAAGGAATTTCGTTTGGAATTATTAAGTCATTTTTAAATTTGGGTTGCTTTATTTCATCTTTATGGGACCAACCAACTATTCCCTTTCCTTCAACAATAGTACAGCTTCCACGAGTGCCATATATAGATAATTGTTCTGGTGAATTTGGATACGTGACAGTAGAAGCAGTCATCACTCCCAAAGTCCCGTTTATGAGTTCAATAATACCAACTGCGACGTCTTCCTCCTGATAATCAGGACGAACCGTCTTCGTAAAACCTGATATTTTCTTGTAGGGACCAAGCATCCAAAGAAGTAAGTCTAAATAATGAATACCCTGGTTCATCAATACACCGCCTCCTGACTCATGACCAGATGAACGCCAAGGTGCTTGTTTGAAATAATGATCATCTCGATGATAATTTATTGAGATTTCAAATAAAAAAATATCTCCGAGCACATCTTGTTCTAAAGCAATTTTGAGAGATTGGACATCTGGATGGTAACGTTTTTGTGACACCACAGACAAAGTTAATTGATTGTCTTCGAAAAATTGAATTAAAGAGTTACAAGAGTCTATGTCTGTTGCAAGAGGTTTCTCAATAAGTACATGTTTCCCTAACTTACCCGCAATCATTGCCTGTTCGGCATGAAGATATGAAGGTGAAGCGATTAAAACTGCATCAACATCTTCCATATTAATTGCGTCTTCAATTTTTGACGAAAATTGACATTTATATATTTCGGAAAAATCTTTGCCACGAGACTCATCAAGATCGTAGGCAGATACTATTCGTGCATTTGCAATAGATGACAATACCTGCGCATGCCTATCTCCCATAAGACCGCAGCCTATCAATGCAAAACCTATTGAAAATTTTTCTTTCAATTCAACCTCTTTTTAAAAACAGAATAATTAAGAAGTCATCTTTTTTTCTTTTGCAATCAACATTAAATTGCGTGTATATGGAACAAAATTGGGTAAATACGCAAGTACACCTATAATACTTCCTCTTTGGAAGAAATAAATAAGCAGAATAATAGAACCACCTAAACTAAGATACCAAAATATTTCTGGGACGATACTTTTTCCTGCACGCTCACTTTGTATCCACTGCACGAGAAATCTAGAACCGAAACAGGTATTTCCAAGCAACCCAAAGAGTTCCCAAGGTCCCAAATCAAAACCCCAAACTTGCATTATATTCTCCTCTTGATACCAATTAATTTTAATTATTTTTTAAAAGGTGAAATAAACCTTTTCTTGTACCAGTAAATTGCAAGAGTATCTACAAAACCTACAAATATTCTATTACCCATTCCATATTTTGACACTCCAGATTTACGAGGACGATCCTTTATTAAGACTTGATTAACTTGAACCCCGTGAAATTGAAGGATAGTAGGAAGAAATCTATGCATTCCTTTAAAGGGAACGATATCAACAAGTACTTCTTTCCTGAAAACTCTATAAGTACAACCTGCATCTTTAATACCATCTCTCAGAATAGTATTTCTGAAAAGATTTGCGATTTTAGTTGATATTTTCTTACTGAGAGAGTCGGCTCTACTAGGACGAATTCCACAAACAGCACCATATCCCTCTAGAGATTCTATCAAGAAAGGCAGATCAGCCGGATCATTCTGTAAATCTGCATCCATTGTGACCACTAGGTCACCCCGAGTTGATTTAAACCCTGTTAATTGCGCCGCACTCTCCCCTTGATTAATCTTATGAGAAAGCAAAATAATTTCTTCTCTATTTATATCTCGAATTTTCTGAGCAGTAGCATCTGAACTACAATCATCAACAAAAATTACTTCCCAAGAAATATTTAAACTTTCAAGTACGGGATATAATTCATCCCATAGAGAAAAAATATTTTCCTCTTCATTAAAACACGGAATTACGACACTAATACCTAGGTCTCTATGCATGAACAAATTCACAATTTTTAAGATTGGAGACGGACAAATTATTCTTTGAAATTTTATTATCAAAGTAAAAAGTCACCTGAGAACGTTTCCTATGCCGATCGTAAGATTTCCATTCTTCAAAATAACCACAAAAAATAATAAAAAAACAAGACAAAACAATAAAGGAAAAATATATCGATAATTGAATTTTTTGTAATAAAAATAATCTAATACAAAACAGATAAATACAAACAGCAAAAATCATAATCGTAAGAGGAACTAATTTATAATCTAAAAAAGAGAAAATGAAAAAAATAGCTCCACCTAACATAACAAAAAGAATCAACATGTAAGAAATAGTGGAATAATAAAATAAATTTTCAATACATTCAGCTTGTTCGCAAATTACCCTACCAACCATCAACGACAAGAGTGGCAATATTGGCAAAATATAGTGCGGTTGTTTCGCTGGAATTAAGGCAAAGAACAAGAAAACAATTAAAAATGGACAAACCACAAAAATCCATTCGTTTGAAAATAATGTAACTCTCCTTTTCCAAAAAAAGATAAAAGTGATAGGAATAAAAATAGAAAAAGGTAGGAACAAATCCCAAATTCGTAAGAAATAATAATAAAAAGGCTTAAAATGTCGAGCGGTCTCACCAACAATCTTCAGATCAAATGGCTGTCCCCCTTCTAAAAGAAACCAATAAATCGCCTCCTCTGGATTCCAAAGATAAAGAAGCAAGTACCAACTCACAGAAATTAAAAGTGTAAAAAGTGACATAAAGATTACATCCAAAGAGAAAATCCTGCGTAATCTTTTCTTAATCGTAAGAATCGCTAAAACAGGTAATACAACTACAAGAAAAATCACATGCGCTTTCGTAAGAAATGCAATAGTAAATAAAAGATAAAATGAAAAGAAGAGAAAATTACTATAATTTCTCATAATCTTTTGGAAAATATATAAACAAGTAAAACATGAGGCCGAAAAAATCATATCTGGAGCACCTCTTCGAGCTATAACAATAAATAAATAAGCAGAAAAAGTTATAAAAGCCGAAAGGTAACCTAATTCTTCTCCACCTAATTCTTTTCCCCATAGATAGACAATAAAAAGCATTAAAAATGCAGCTATTAACGAAGGAATTCTAATAGACGACCAACTAACGCTTCCAAAAAGACGTGAAGCAAATGAAGCCATCCAATGATAAAAGGGAGGTTTTGTTATATATGGTTTTCCATCTATTTTAGGCACTAACAAATCGTTAGTTTTAATCATTTCCTTAACAATTTTAATGCTTCGTATCTCAACAGGAAGTTTTGCAAGGCCACCTCCTAAATTCAGAGAAATCAAAAAAAAAGGAATAAAAAGAATCCATAACTTAAATTGATGAAAAAACCTTAAAGTAAAAGATAAAATAGACTTTTCATGTAACATGACTTAGGAACTTAAATCCATATTAGAAAATTCATTAACTTTGTCTATAACATAATCAACTTTATCATCTTCCATATATGGATAAATTGGCAAAGATAAGACATTATCTCCATAATACTCAGCAACAGGAAATGACCCCTTAGGATAGGATAAGAATTCATAAGCTGGATGAAGATGTACAGGAATAGGATAGTGTAACCCAGTACCAATCCCAGAGTCTTTCAAAAATTTTGACAACTTGTCTCTTTTAGAGGTTCTGATAACGAATAGATGCCATGCTGGAATTGTTCCACTTGGGAAACTTGGCAGAATAAGATTTGGTATATTTTTAAGACCTTCTAAATATTTGTTCGCTACAGAATTTCGCATTTCATTCCATAATTTCAAGAAGGGAAGTTTTATCTTTAAAACGGCAGCCTGAAGTGAATCAATTCTATCATTCACACCTATGGAACTATGAACATATTTTTCTGTTCTTCCATGATTAGCATATGCTCTTATTTTTTCAGCCAAATTTTCATCATTTGTTGTAATGGCGCCACTATCTCCAAAGCCACCTAAGCACTTAGAAGGAAAAAAAGAATAACAGGAAATTAAACCTAAAGTTCCTACTCTCTTTCCATCAAAAAAAGCTCCTTGAGCTTGAGCAACATCTTCAATAAGAGTTAAATCTCTTTCTATACAAATTTCATTCAGTTCTTGAATCGGCGCGGGAGTCCCATAAAGATGCACAGGAAGTATTACTTTAGTCTTTGAATTTATAGATTTTTTCACTGATTCAAGAGAAATCTGTGCTGTATTACTATCGACATCACAAAGAACAGGTCTGAGTCCCGCCTGCACAATCGCTTCTACTGTTGGAACTGCGGTCAAAGTTGTAGTAATTACTTCGGATTTTTCGGGCAACTCTAGCGATTTCAAAGCAAGGATAAGTGCAGAAGTTCCACTTTTAAGACCTACAGAATAATCTCTATGTTCAATATCGCACAATAAATTTTCGAATTCTTCTACAGCAATTCCTCCAATAAAACTCGATGTTAAAATGATATTCTTGAGTTCTGCGTCTATTTTAACTTTAAGATTTGAATACTGAGGAAGTAAATCGACAAAAGAGACTTTCATGAAACTAATCTTCCTTTTCAATTAAACAAAGAAATATAATAAAAAAACTTAACTTTATTTTCAAAATTTCAACTATAAAACCAATTTTATTCTATAAAAAATACAAATTCATGGCGAACTAAAATCTAAAAGAAGTTTTTTATAAATTTTTGATTCTAAAAAATATTAGCATGAAACCTAGCTATATTTAATCGAAAAAAGATAAAATATAGTTTAACTACTCTCATTAATAATCTTCAGGTGGAACATTGGTAATAAATTCAGAAATTATAATTATATTCCTGATCTGCTCTTTTTTTATTGGATTCTTTAAAAGTACATTTACTACTGGAATAGGATTAGTCCTCTTCCCAATCCTTGCTCTAATATGGCCCACAAAACTCATCCTCGGGATAATCGCTGTTTTAATGTGGTTAACAGACTATTCCGCGGGTTCACTTTTTTGGAAAAAGTGGGAAAGTTCTCTTGTCAAGATAGTTGTTCCTGGATTCTATATTGGAATCTTTATTGGGACATTTCTCTTAATTCAGCTCTCTGATTTTTGGCTCAGAAAATTTCTAGGAATTGCCTGTATTATTTTTTCTTTTTTTCAAATCTGGAATGAAAAGCAAA
>CAYWAX010000103.1:0-4092 GCA_964456425.1 uncultured Nitrospinaceae bacterium
GCTCCAAAGCGAGAAATATCATATTTTGATGCAGAAGTAGACATCATTTCTATAGCGCAACACGCAAGACCAAAAAGTGCAGGCCACAGACTATTTTTCCTAGCCCATTTTATCGCATCAGATATCCTACCTAGAACAACACTACCTTCGAGTTTTTCTTCTAATCCCAATCTAAAGCCCCTCTTTTCCACTCATAAATTAAGCTTGCAAAAAGCAAAAAAACAAAAGGCATCACTGCCACAAAACCAAAAACCCCAAGACTTTTCAAATTAACAGCCCAAGGATATAAAAAAATTATTTCAACATCAAAAACGATGAAGAGAATTGCTACCAAAAAAAATTGAATAGAAAAACGACCTCGAGCACTCGTTTCTGGAATAATTCCACATTCATAAGCTACATTCTTTTTGCTTGAAGGAGTTCTCTTCCCAAACAAAAAAGTTATACATATATTTAAAAAAGCAAAACAAGTTGCTAATCCAATCATCATAAAAATAGGGAGAAAATTTTCAGACAAAATTAAACCTCTAAAACTTAAAAAATTAAAATGAAAAAACAAAATTTGTAAAACTCAGGAGCATATTAGGGATGGTCGGGGGCAAGTGTCAACATTTACTCGGATTAACCTAACAGAATTAAAATCACAAGCCCTGATATAATTATTGAACCACCTAAAAAAACTTCCCAAAAACGTTCCTTTTCTTTAAAAAAAACATACCCAATAAATATAGCAAGCAAAACTTCTGTCTGCCTAATTGATTCTACATATGATGCAAAAGTCATTTGATATGCTTCTGCTAGAATTAAGCTATTAAGAGCAGCAAAAAAACCTAACGCTAAAAAATCTTTCCAGGAAGAAGAGATCTGCGATAAACCTGATGTAGATTTATAAAACGCTATGGGTAATGTAAAAATAAACGCAGCCACATACGTACCAAATGTTCCCATAGGACCACTTGAAGAAGCTGCGGCCCATTTAAAAGTAAGTGCTGAAGGTGCAAACATTATTGATGAAATTAAAGCGTATCTCATCCCTTTATCTCTAAATAGTATTCTTAATGGTTCCCAAAATGAAATTTTTGATCTAGATACGTTAAGGAAATAAACTCCTAAAAGAGTAATCAAAATACCTATAACACCAAAAAAAGTAGGAGCATCAGCAGCAGTGAAAAATTCGAGTAACATCAGCCATACAATTGAAATCTTCCAAAGTGCTGTTACAGCGCCAATTTTTCCGTATAATAGCGCCTTGGATAATGCAAGTGTGGCAATAGTTTGTGACACTGCAAAAATACTACAAGCAATATAAAAATCGTTATGGATTTCAGGAATGCCCGTTATATAGAGAACTACTCCCGCAAATGGCAATGTCATAAAAAATCGACCTAGGACATTTATATATTCATCTAGATTATGTCCGATCGATTTCATAGATACATTTCTCAATACTTGAGCCATTGCAGAAACAAGAGATAAGGCAATCCAGTCCATAAAAACTGCTCCACAAAAAATTATTTAGAAATAAAACGGAAAGATTATACCTAGGATTTCAAAAAAGTGTTTCTTCTATCTCTTAAAAATTAACTTTGAGTTCAAACTCACTATGTTATACCATCAATAAAATTCTTAATATGGAGAGTAACAATGATAGAGAAAGACGTATTCATTTTCGATAACGTTGTCCATATGTACGATTATTCTGACGAAAACTTAAATTCAAAAGAGAGCGATTTTGATAGGCAATATCATCTAAATAAAGTTCTTGGTCGAAGACAAAAATCAGCAAATGATATTTACTCTTCTTGGGACCCCATTAAAGGGTTTGCTAGAAAATGGACTTCTGAAGACCTAGGTAAATTACTTTTTGAGGATTCTGGAACAGATATGGTAATGGCTCAAGCAGTTCCTTTGTTTGATCTATACAAAGATGGTTTTGCTCCCGTTAAAGCACAATATGAATTTTCAAAAGCCTTTCCAGAAAGAGTTTTATTTTGTGGTGCAGTAGATCCTATGTATCCAAGTTTAGAGGGTGCACTAGAACAAATGGAAGAACAGGTCAAAGAAATGGGCGCAAAATCAATTAAAATATATAATGCACATGTAGATGGAAAATCTTGGGCATGTGATGATCCTGAAATTGCCTATCCCCTCTATGAAAAAGGTCTAGAACTTGGAATGAAAATTTTTCAGTTCCATAAAGGCAATCCTATTACGAGGGCAAGTCTGAGGGACCTTTCTCCTTTAGATATTGAAAGAGCTGCGATGGATTTTCCAGATTTATCCTTTGGAATACATCATTTAGCCATCCCATATTTTGAAGAAACCGTTTGGATTGCATCAAGATACCCAAATGTTTTCTTAGTTCTTTCAGGCATAGGACATACTTCTATGATCGCACCAAGAACTTTCAAAGAGTGGATAGGAAGGCTACTAAGAGATGTAGGCTCTGATCGAATTCTATGGGGTTCAGAAGCACCGCTTCTTGGAAATCCAAGACCTATTCTAGAATGGATCTGGAATATGAAAATAGATGAACAACTTCAAGAAGATTACGGTTATCCAGAAATCACTGAGGAAGATAAAAGAAAAATTTTAGCAGAGAACCAAGCAAGATTATTTGATATTGATTTAGAATCAAAGAAAAAAGAATTTTTCAAAAAATAAAATGGTGAAATTTTTTATGCAAGAATATGAATTAGAAAAAGATATTAACGATCTAATCGAGACACAAATCAAACCACTTCTAAAAATACATGGAGGTGGTATACGCTTAATTAAAATAACTGATGATAAAACTATTAAACTTGCCTTTGAGGGTGCTTGTCTTGGATGTCCTTTAAAAAGTGTTACCTATGCACTCGGTGTAAGACAAAGATTATTACAACATCCTGAAATTCACGAAGTAGAAATCGAAGGGGTACGTTTATCTAAGGCTGCATTGAACAGAGTAGAAAAAACTTTTTCTGGCTATTCCTTTTGGGAAAACTAAAACACTCCTATTAAGGAATCAAAATTGAACTTAACAACACAAAAAAACCAAAATAAAATCTGGTATGGGTGGATCGTACTTTCGATTGTTTATTTTGTAATGCTCTCACTCATAGGAACACGTTCAAGTTTTGGTTTTTTCTTTAAGCAAATTTCAAGCGAATTTTCGTGGTCACGTGCTGAAACTGCCGCTGCATTTTCAATTGGCATGTTTGCTCAATCAGTCTGCTCACTTTTTTCTGGATGGATTTCTGATAGATTAAGTATACGTTTAACAATGTCTGCAGGGATTGCCATTTTCGGACTTTCTGTTTTGTTAGGGAGTCAAATAAATAGTCTTACTTTCTTTTATCTAACATACTTTCTAATGAATATTGGATTTGCATCAAGTACTTGGGTTGCGCAAGTACCAACTCTTTCTAACTGGTTTATTACTAAAAGGGGACTTGCGCTAGGTATATCCAGTTCCGCTCAAGGCACTGCATTTATATTAAATTTTTTTACACCAATGCTTATTCTTGCGCTTGGCTGGAGAATGAGTTACGTTTTTTTTTCTATTTTAATTCTATTTGTTACACTCCCTCTCGCAGTAATTTTTCATCGTGATCGTCCTGAACAAAAAAATACAGTTGCTGATCAGCCTTTTTTAGATGTAGAGCATATCCCTACAAATAAAGAAAATTCTTTTGAGAAAAATATACGGAATGAACCCGTAATTATTTTTTCATTTCGTTTTTTCCTTTTTATAGTTTTATTTCTACCAATCGCATATGTATTTACTGTTCTATTAGTTCACTTTCCTGCTCATTTGACAGACCAAGGAATAACGGATCTTTCCTCTGCTGGAATTTTTGCAATCTGGGGCGCATCTTTAATTGTCGGCTATTTAATCAGTTCAATTTCAGATTATTACGGAAGAACTCCTACGTTTTTAATAGGTAGTTTGCTCGGAGTACTCTCAATGTTTTTAATAGGGAAATACAATATTTCTTTTGAACCATGGGTAATTTATGTGCTCACTATGACAAACGGAATTGCCCTCGGTCTTATACGTTCAACTGCATCTGCAATAATGGCAGACCATTTCTCAGGTGAAAATTTTGG
>CAYWAX010000103.1:4192-6789 GCA_964456425.1 uncultured Nitrospinaceae bacterium
CCAATCATAGAATCACGAGTAACAAGTCTTGCCAATGCCTCTTCACTTAACCCATCTGTACCATCTGGACGACGAGGTATAACAAGATACCTACAATCAGCATTACTATCTATGACAACTAATTCAATATCTTCTGGAGGAGTGTATCCCAAATCAAGCAAGGCTCCTCTAGGATCCGTCACTGCTTTTGACCGGTAGGGGAAACTTTTATACCAAGTAGGAGGTTGTCCAAGAAGTACTCTTGGATAACAAGAACACAAAGTACAAACAACCATATAATGCAAACTTTCAGTATTTTCAACAACTATCAATTTAGTAACACTGCTTGCTTCTATATCTATTTCCATTTCTCCACATGCAGAATGTGCATCAGCAAGAAGACGTTCTTTAAATTCATCGTCAACCCAAGCTCGAGCAACTACCCTGGCACCAGTTGTTGGAGTTTGGGCATATATATCCTCTACCGTACGTCGCATTTCATCAGTAGTTACTATCCCCTTCTCTCTCAAAAGATTCAATAATCCAACAACACGCACCTGAAAATAATCTAGATCATGTTCTACAGGAACAACCTTATCTTCCATGTAAGCTTCATCCGATTTCATTCGAGCATTATGCGATGACAAATCGTGACTATATGGACTTTCATTGTCATGAGGGTGATTATGGTGATGCCCGCTTCCATGGTGGTTATCTGACATTTTTTTTCTCCTTAAAGAAACTACAATGCTTCAATCCAATGATCATAGATTTCAATATTCAGTTTATCTTTCTTCTCGCCAGGCTTATGTTCCCAAAGATCATTTAAATTAAACTGAACCCAATACAAATCTTGAAAAGGTTTTCCATCTCCGCCATAGGCAAGGATTTCAGGGTTCTCGTAACTTCCAAAATAACGAATAATCTTTCCAGATTTTCCCTTCACATATTCAGTTGTTCTATGATGACCTTCGAAATAAGTGTCCTTTATGCGAACTTCTTCTCCAACCTGAAATTTTGACACTTTTACTCCACAAGTTTAAATAAAAAAAGAAATTTAATATCTATACAAAAAGAGTAACGAAAGAAAATTCTATTTTCAAGTAATTTGATATAACTTGCGTACATTTTCAATCAGAATTTGATTCTGCTGCTTCTCTTCCAATCTACTCATTCCAGGAATTTCACGGCAATTTTGATGGTTGGCCATGTCTGCTGGATAATCTGTACCATACAAAACTCTTTCGGCACCTAAGGTTTTTACGGCAAATTCAAATGAATCAGCATTATGAATAATAGTATCGTAAAAAAATCTATTTATATATTCTTCTGGGTTCTTAGAACCATGTACTTTCGGCTCTCTTCTTTCTCCATAACCATGTTCCCAACGTCCTCGAATCCAGGGTAAAAAACCACCTAGATGAGAAAGAAAGAAATTAAGATTTGGGAAACGATCTAGAACTCCTCCAAAAATCAAACATGCTGCGGCTATAGTTGTATCTAGAGGATTTCCAATAAAATTCCGCAAATAAAAATCCTTGAGTCTATCTGCCGCTCCCATTGTATCAATTGGATGAATAAATATAGTAATCCCTAAATCTTGTGCTTTTTGCCAAAAAACATCTAATTCAGGATCATCCAGATTTTGCCCTGCAACATTCGACGCAATCTGAACACCAAGATGGCCATTTTTTACTGCACGTTCTAATTCGACAGCTGCTAATTCAGAATCTTGTAGAGGAACTGTTGCCATGCAGGAAAAATCAGACGGGTTATCCTTTGTAATTTGGATTAATGCATCGTTCATAGATTGAGCAAGATCGTGAGTAATCGACTTGTCTAAAGAATAAAAAGTAAGTGATGGAGAAACAGATAAAATTTGTCGACTAACTCCCATACGCTTCATGTCTTTTAAACGCAAATCAACTTCATAATACATAGGAGTCAGAATATTTCTTAATTCCCTGCTTTTCCCAAGAACATTACTCTTAGTAACTATCCATTCCTTACCATCCGCATTTTGAACAGTTACAGTATCTCCAAAAGCTTTATTTCTAACATCTTCTAAAAAACCTGAAGGAACAATATGCGTGTGCGGATCGATAACCATTTTAAACTCCAAAGTCTAAAAAGAAATTATATTTTATAAAGTTCTTTTACATTTCCACTCAAAATTTTATCCTGATCAGTATCCGACAATCTCGAAAGACCTGGAATATCCTTTGCGGCACCTAAGTAACCCATATCAAACGGATAATCAGTCCCATATAAAATTCTTTCTGAGCCCAAAGTTTTTACGGCAAATTCAAAGGAATCAGCATTATGAATTATTGTGTCATAATAGAATTTATCTATATATTGTTCAGGATTTTTTGCACCATTAACTTTCGGCTCACGTCTTTCTCCATACCCATGTTCCCAACGACCGCGAATCCAAGGAGTAAAACCACCTGTATGGGAAACAAAAAATTTAATGTTTGGGAACCTGTCAAAAACACCACCAAAAATTAAGCAAGCCATCGAAATTGTAGTATCTAAAGGATTGCCAATAAAATTACGAAGATAGTAATCTTTAAGACGATCATTTACACCCATAACATCTGAAGGATGAATAAAAA
>CAYWAX010000104.1:0-6732 GCA_964456425.1 uncultured Nitrospinaceae bacterium
AAGAATGCGCGTATTGCGAACGGTCCCAGTAATACAATTACTATTAGCCCACCACTTATTTTATCAAAAGATGAGGCAGATTTGATTGGTTCAGTTTTGAGTGATGCACTCAGGGAACATTTGTCTTAAATATAAAGGTAGTATAAATGTCTAATATTTCTTTACTTACTTTAGATGAACTAAAAGACTCTTCTTTAGGACCTCTTGTAAAAAAATGTATAAAACATAAGGCGCCAGATCCAGCTTTCCATGCAATTATGGGCCACAATCCTGAACTATCAAAGTCTATGTATATTGCGTGGGGTACAGTTTTTAATTCAGGGAAAATAGATCACAAACTCAAAGAAATTATTAGGGTGCAATTATCTAGAATGGCAGACTGTAACTATTGAGGTAATGTACGTTCTGCTTCGGCGAAGCAAATGGGTTTAACAGAAGAAATTTTAGATGATGGAATTGAAAATTACGAGAAAAGTGAAAATTTCACTAAAAAAGAAAAATTAGCCTTATTATATAGTGAACTTATGGCTTCAAATCCGGAGAAAATTGATTGTAATTTTCACAAAAAATTAGGAGAGTTTTTTTCTGAAGAGGAAATAGTCGAATTGGGTGTATTCATTGGCTTCAATATTGGTTATCACACTTTTTTCGGAACTTTAGATTTTTATCCAATGTTTTCCCCAGATGGAAAATTAGTTGACCAGGATGAGTCTAGAAGGATTTATGGAGATAGACCATTGTCTCACCTGAAAGGTGCTATGAAAAGATCAAAAGAAATTAATTAGTTTAAATACAAGGTATGATGCAATGTCCAATATAGAGCCTATTAAAGAAAAAAACTTACAAGAAAACCAAATTAAAGAAATACTTTTAGATTGTGAAAAATACAATATACCAGGAGAACTTTTCATAAGAATTCTTTCTCATGTGCCAAGTTATGCAGAAAATTTATATGATGCAATGAAACGCTCACTTTATTCTGGGAATGTTAGTCATAAATTAAAGGAATTAATTCGTATTCAGTTGTCTTTTATTTCAGGAGATATTTATTCTCAGGGAATTCGTTCTAAGATTGCTTTAGAAGAAGGTCTTTCGGAAGAGGATATAGAATCTGCATGCAGTAATTTTGAAAATGATGAAAGGTTTAGTGAAAAAGAAAGATGGGCTTTAAGTTATTCTTATCTAATGTACAAAGATCCTAAAAAAATTGATTCGTCATTTTATGAAAAAGGAAAACAATTTTATACAGAAGCCCAGATAATGGAAATTGGATCTTTTATAGCTTTACATTATGGATTGCAAGTTTTTATGAGGACGATAAGTCTAAGTTCAGCATAATATTATATCAAGTAATTAAATTTCAAAAAATTCTTTAATTCTTTTAGCAGCTTCTTCAGAGGTGCCTTCCATAACTTCTTTTATTCTTTTCTTTGAAGTGTCGTTAATTTTTCCATACCATCCTGTTTTATACATACTTCTGACGTCTTTAGGAATAAAGTAAACTGAAGGGTCTCTTCTAAATTTATCAGATTTCCGTCCTTTTTCAATTGGAGAAGGATTTGTCGCAAGTTCTAAATTTACTAATTCAGGTCTGTCTGCCAGTACTGGAAGAACTTCAAGTTCTCCGCCATGAGTAAGTCCTACAATTTCGCCAAATTTTTCCTTTGCAATAAAATGGGCATGTACAATTAGGATTTTTATTTCATTGAAATTATTTTGAGAATTTTCGGTAGCAATCTCAATTGCAGGTAAGTTTCGTTCATGCCAATTCAGTAAAATTATTTTTTTTGCTCCATGCCTATATAGACTAGAAATAACGTCAGTCATGAGAGAAATCATAGTTTCTGAACGCAGAGTGATTGTTCCCTTAAAACCCATATGGAGTGGAGTGACACCAAAGGGAGCAAAATCTACTAATAAACCTCCAGTTTTTTCAACAATTCTTTTTGCAAAAGACTCAGCAGCGTAATAATCAGTTCCTAATGGGAGATGGCTTCCATGTTGTTCGACGCTACCAAGAGGAATGATTGCCATTTGCGTTTCTTCTAATATCTTTGCCGCTTCAGGATCTGTCATTTCCATTAAAGTTTTGATTTTCTTCATTTGTATATTTTCCTTGTCAGTAAAATTTTTGAAAAAATCTTATTTTTTTTCCATAAACTCTATAACTGTTTGATCTGGTCCTTCGCAATATAGATACTTCAGATGTGGCATATCATCTTCTTCTAAAATTGGTATGTTTTGTTGTATTAGAATTTTTTTCATTTTTTCTAAATTTCCAGTTTCAACGTAAAATCCTATATGATCTATGCCAAGACGAGGTGTTTTGTTTGAATTAGAAGGTTTCTCGTTAGGACGAATTCCTCTTACAATCAACATAGAGTTTCCAACAATTAGTTTGCTCTGTTGAGATCCTTTTCTTATTTGTGAATCTATTACTCTTCCTCTTAAAATTCTCTTATAAAAATCAACAGCCAAATCGTGGTTTTCGTGGATAAGGTGAATATGTTCGTAAATAAGTTTCATTGAGATTTTCCCAGAATAATCCAAGCTATAGAAAAACGAACGTTAAATTTTTTCTTTCAAAAATACCAACGATTTTATGTCAAATAATTTTATTGATGATAGTAATCTAATGTATTTTTGTGAGAAATCAATAGTCAATTGTTTTTAACTGATGGTCGTGGTAAAAAATAGAATGTAAATTATTGTATTAGTAGTGTTTTATACTTAAAGGAGGTTCTCCGTGCCCCAATGTGTTTGTAATGGAATACAAATCTTTTTTGACGATACAGGCGTAAGTTCAGGAAAACCTACCGTGATTTTCATACATGCTCATGGTTTAGATGGGACAATGTGGGATAATTTTAAAATACCCTATAGAGAAAAATATAGAGTAGTAACCTACGATCTTAGAGGGCATGGACATTCCGAAAAGCCTGCATCTGGTTATGGAAGAGAATCAGAGGTAACGGATCTAGACGATTTGATTAAATTCTTGGGAGTTCAAAAAGTACACTTAATAGGTCTTTCAAGAGGCGCAAGTATAGCTTTAAGTTACGCTGCATTGCATCCTAAAAAAGTAGATTCTGTTGTAGCTATTGGCGCAGGTTTCGATTATTCAGAAAATATCTCAGACTTTGCTGAACAGTTATCAGAAACAATTTCCGTTTTAAAAACAAAGGGATTGTATGCTGCTAGAGAACATTGGTCTCAACTCCCGATTTTTTCAACTCTTAGAAATGAGGGGAATGAGGAAGCTTTAGAAATATTTGAAGATACTTTGCTTGGATATACAGGGAATCATTGGTTAGATCCAGATCCACCTAAAGATTCTTCCTTACTTGAATTGGTTGCAAGTATTGAATCTTCCTCAATGGTTTTAGTTGGAGAGAATGATTTGCCGGGTTTTATTTCATGTTCTGAAAAATTATCTGATAAGATTGAAAATGCTACTTTTAAAAAAATTCCCGGCGTGGGACATTTAGCTCCAATAGAAAATTCAGAAGCTGTTAATGAGATAATTCAAAATTTCTTGTCTGTAAGTGAATAGAATGGCTCGAGTCCCTTACGTTCAATATGAAGAAGCAGTTCCTGAAGTAAAAAAAATATATGACAAACAAAAAGAATCTTTAGGAAAAATTCTTAATACTACGCTAGTTCGTGGACATTGCCCTGAACTACTAAAAGGCATAACAGGGATGCAACAAGCTCAGGAAGAAACTAATTTTTCTCCGCGTTCGTTAAGACCTTTACTTACCCTTTTAGTTTCGAGACTCAATGGGTGTCCCCATTGAATTGATATTCATACGATGAGGGGTCTCCGAATTGGGCATGATGAAGAAAAACTTTTTAAAATAGAAAATTATGATTCTGAAGCATCCTTTAAGGAAGAGGAAAGAATAGCTCTTAGATTTGCTGAGGGAATGACTAAAACCCCAGTCGAAGTAGATGAGATCCTTTTTAGTAAATTGAAAGAATTTTATACAGAAAATCAAATTGTAGAAATAGCAACAATTGTCTCATTTCAAAATTTTAATGCAAAATTTAATGCTGCCATGAAAACAGACTCAAATGAATTTTGCTCTTTAGATATTTAATTTTTAAAGCAATTTAAATTTCCTTTCATTTTCAAGTTATTTATTGACTTGTAAATGTTATAAATATGAAACTTAATTAAATATTTTTATTTTAAATCTAAATGACTTGTCAAAATAGAAAGGTTGTTTATGAGTTCTTTTTCTGAAATTGAACATGTAGAAACTGATGTTTTAATTATTGGCGGCGGAGTTGCAGGTATGATGGCAGCAGTTGGATGTATACGTTCTGGAGTAAAACCAATTTTAATGACAAAAGCTACTTTCCCTTCAGGAAGTTCTTCTATGGCAAGGGGTGGATATAGTGCCGCCGTTGCTCGCTCTGATTCACCAGAATTTTATTATGAAGATGCTATTGCTGCTAGTGATGGATTATGTAATAGACGATTAATGAAAATAATGAGTTCTGAGGTTATAGAACGCACTTATGAACTTGATGAATGGGGTTTAGGGTTAGTGAAAACAGATGACGGAAATTTTCATCAAAAGAATAGTGGTTCTCATAGAATGCCGCGATTACTTCACTGCGGAAAGTTAATGGGAAAACCATTAATGCAAAGTCTCGCGAAGAAATTAAAAGAATGGGAAGTTCCGACACTTCAGCATGTAATTTTTGTTGATTTTATTAAAGAGGCTGGGAGGGTAACAGGAGCTTGGGGGTTTTATTATCGTGATGCCCGTCCTGTTGTTGTTCATGCTAAGTCTACAATTTTGGCTACAGGAGGTGCCCCTCAGTTACATGAAATTAACGATTCTCCTCCTTATGTTTCTGGAGATGGTTATGCAATGGCGCTGAGAGCCGGAGCTAAATTAATAGATATGGAGTTTATAGACTATCAACTTTTAACAGCTGCTCCCTTAAAGATTAGAGGATATCCGCCACACACTAGCGGATTTATTCATGCAGGGGCTTATTTGTTAAATAAAGATAAAGAACGTTTTATGTGGAATTATGATCCAGAAAATGGAGAACGTTCTAGTAGAGCTATGATTAATAGAGCTGTTGGTATGGAAATTTTTAAAGGAAGAGGTACGGAAAACTATGGAATTTACCTTGATACAAGTCACGTAATAGATAAGGTAAACAATGGGGCTACTTCTGATGTTATAAGAGTTTTTAAAAATTCAGGTGTTGATCTATCTAAAGATCCAATGGAAGTAGCTAGTGGACCACATACCTATTTGGGAGGTGTTCTGATTGATGAATGGGGAAGAACAAACATTCAAGGTCTATATGCTGGAGGAGAAGCTGCAGGAGGAATCCATGGTGCTAATAGACTAGGAGGCGCCGCTTTAGCAGATAGTTACGTCTTTGGATTAAGGTCAGGAATAGGAGCAGCTTGTGAAATTCAAGGATTAGATAATCCAGATCCAGAAAGAGGAAATTGGAAAGAAGGTATCGAAACTCTTAAAGAAAAGATGTCTATAAATAAAGGTCCAGATGACAAAGAAGTGAGGAAAAAGGTGCAAACTGTGGCTGTTTCTCTAATAGGACAGATCAGGCATGGAGATAAATTATTAAAAGCTTTAGATGAATTAAAAAATTTACAAGAAGAAAATCAGGGTTGCGTTGTAAAAGGAGATACAGATAAGAAAAAATTTGATTCATTAAGGAGGATACAGGAGACAGATAATTTAATAGAAGTTTCAAAAATGTTATCTGAATCAGCATTAGAAAGAAAAGAAAGTAGAGGCGGGCATTTCAGGAATGATTGTCCCGATATTGATAAAAAATGGGAATGTAGTTTAGTAGTGTTTCAGGATCAAGGAAAAATTGCTGTAAAACGACGAGAAATTGTTCAGGAAGATGAAGCTGGAATAGAGCCAGAAAATCAGCCTGGAACTGCTTCTGTGGTTTAGATTTAACAGGGAAAATAATGCTGTAAAAAAAAAATAAAAAATCGATTGACAAAGTTGGTTTTTGGAAATAGTATCGCCCCCTGCTTTGGTTTTAAGAAGCAAGATTAGTTTTGATTAAAAGAGTTTTATTTTTAATAGGTTTATGTTTTTACAATAAACCAGGTTATTAAAAAAAGAACATTTTTATTGACATTGAGGTTCTTTTTTTTATAGTCTGGTTTTCTGCTCTCTGATTCAGTGAGTATTGATCTTTTACATACGAATAGGGTGACACACACGTAAAAAAAACGACGGATTCGAATGGGTTCAAGTTATAATTTCCCGATTGTCAAAAAGAGTGGGAAAGCTGTGAAGGAAACTAATCAGCTACGTTCAATTTATTGAACAACTCTTTTTAAAAGATATCAATTGGAGAGTTTGATCCTGGCTCAGAGCGAACGCTAGCGGCGTGCCTAACACATGCAAGTCGAACGAGAAAGCCTTCGGGCGAGTAGAGTGGCGAACGGGTGAGTAACACGTGGGTAACCTACCTTTGGATTTGGGATAACATTTCGAAAGAGGTGCTAATACCGAATATGACCACAGAGTCTAATGACTCAGAGGTAAAAGATGGCCTCTCCATGGAAGCTATCGTCCATCGATGGGCCCGCGCTCCATTAGCTTGTTGGTAGGGTAATGGCCTACCAAGGCAACGATGGATAGCCGACTTGAGAGGGTGATCGGCCACACTGGGACTGAGATACGGCCCAGACTCCTACGGGAGGCAGCAGTGGGG
>CAYWAX010000105.1:0-6655 GCA_964456425.1 uncultured Nitrospinaceae bacterium
ATCTTTTTTGAATAGTTTTTATTTTTTTATATTCATTCAATTTAGGTTTTTAACAATATCAGATATTATTTTTAATACCTAATAAAATAAAAACAGAGCAATCGACAAAAGGGGATAAAACTCATGCCTTACTATAATTTATATGGAATGGAAAAATTAAGGGAGAATGAAACTCCTCTTGCGGAAATACAGAAAGTAAAAGGGGAACTTATGAAAACAGGTCTTGTCACCTACAATCAAGGTGGACATCCACGACCCCATTTTCATCCAAACGAAGAACAATTTGTCTTTATATTAGAGGGAAAAAGATATTCGATTCTAGGAGATGAGGAAAAAGTTGTAGGTCCAGGCGACTTACTACACATTCCAAGAAATACTCGTCATTGTGCTATCACCTTAGATGAAAAATGTGTTGCATACGTTACGAAGAGTCCAGCTGGCACAGGTCATCTTGCACAAGACTATAACGAATCTGATGATGCCAATGAGGTGGAAAAAAGACTTCAAGAAAAACTAGAAGAATATAAGAAAACTGGAACTATAAAGTAAAAAACTATATACATTGAAAGGGAAAAATGAACTCCAATTTCACTCCAAACGATCCGGAAAGAGTCCGAAATATTTACCCATCAGTAACGCCTCAGTGGCCTTTTAATCAACCTCCAAAGACCAGAGAAAGTTCTCAACCCATATACAATATTCAATCTGATACAAACTTAAAAATTATGATGAGAGATGGAGTAAAAATAGCAGCAGATGTTTTCCGACCTAGTTCAAGTGGCCAAAGATTTCCCGCACTATTAGCAATTTCGCCATATACTAAAGGACTTCAATCTACCAATGTTCCGATTGCACAAAACGAAGCAGGGATAACTGAGTTTTGGGTTCCGAGGGGCTATGCACATATAATTGTTGACTCAAGAGGAACAAATGACTCAGAGGGAAAATTTAATAACAGAGGAGAAATAGAACAACAGGACTTTGTAGAATTAATCTATTGGGCTGCAAAGCAGCCCTGGTGTGATGGAACCGTTGGTATGGTAGGTTGCTCTTATTTTTCTTTAGTTCAACTTTTATCTGCAAAACATCAACCTGAACCTCTAAAAGCAATCTTTCCTTATGATGCATGGACAGATAGATATAGACATCTTTTTTATCCTGGAGGTATCCCTCAAACAGGATATATGTGGATGTGGTTTTCTGCTATGTCAAATCTACATTTTAACAGTGGCAGATCAAATGATTTATCAGGTTTAATAGATATGATGGAAGAAGGTATGGGATTTGAGAATCCATTTGATGGAGAATTTCATTGGAAATCTTCACCCGAACCTTTTCTTGACCAAATAAAAATCCCAACATATTTAGGTTCTGACTGGTCATTTTACTGGGATCATCTACCTGGAGTCTTTGCCGGATGGGAAAAAATTCAGGGACCACCTAAAAGAATGCTAGTAGGTCCTAAACCCTCACCTTGGAGACCTTTCGCTGCATATCATCAAGAAACATTGCGATGGTACGATCAATGGCTTAAAGGTATGGACACCGGCGTTATGGACGGACTACCTATTCAGATTTTTATTCAAGGTACAAACGAATGGAGAGGAGAAAATGAGTGGCCTCTTTCCAGAGCAGAATGGAAAAAATTGTATCTTGGGGGTCCGGATTCTGGATTAGAGGGAACCTTAACTGATTCAGAACAAAATCAATCAGAAAGATCATACATCAATGACCCTTTATCATCTGAGTGGCGTTACGGACATCCAAGACTTATTTATAAAACTGAATCATTATCTGAACCTATTGAAATTACAGGTCCGTTATCACTTCATTTAGTAGCTCATTCAAGTGCAGAGGACGTAGATTGGATTGTTTATCTACTCGATGAATCTCCAGATGGGACGACCCGTTTATTAACTAGAGGTTGCCTACGCGCTTCACATAGAGAAGTAGTTACCTCTAAATCAAAACCTGGAAGACCTTGGCATCCCCACGATAAAAAAATACTTCTCACACCCAATCAAATAGAAATTTTTGAGATTGAGATAGTTCCAACTTCTAATCTTTTTCTTAAAGACCACCGAATTCGACTAGAAATTTGTAGTTGTACTTCAGCTGTTAAACGTGTCGCATATTTAGACACCTTAGCCGTAAAAGCAAAAAATACTGTTATGGAAGGACAAAATGGTTCATACTTACTTTATTCTTCGATTCCTTCTTGAGGCTTATAAATGGAAGAAATTAAAAAAATAGCTTTAGAATTTATTGAAAGTCAAAGAGGCGAGGCAAAACAAATTTCTCGTGAAATATGGAATTTTGCAGAAATCGCTCTCGAGGAATTCAAAAGTTCCGAATTACTTGTTGAGGTACTTCAACAATACGGATTTGACGTACAATACGGAGTTGGAGATCTACCAACTGCTTTTATTGCAACCTGGGGGGATTCTGGTCCAACTATTGGCATTCTAGGAGAATATGATGCTCTACCTCATTGCGGAAACCAACATGACAAAAATGGACATGGCTGCGGACATAATTTGTTTGGAACTGCATGTGTATACGCTGCAATTTCTATATCTAAAGCACTGGAAAGAACTAAAACACCGGGTAAAATTATTTGTTTTGGATGTCCCGCAGAAGAAACACTAGAAGGAAAAGTCTATATGGCGCGTGATGGTGCATTTGAAGGATTAGACGCAGTACTAACATGGCATCCTCACTGGGCAAACTATGCTAGAGGTGGTAGTTCAAATGCAATGGACTCCATGGTTTTCGAATTTCATGGAAAAAGTTCGCATGCTGCAAGAGATCCATGGAATGGCAGAAGTGCATTAGATGGCATAGAAATCATGAACTACGGTGTCAATATGATGCGTGAACATATTATTGAAGAAGCAAGAATTCACTACGTAATAAGGGATGGTGGAGTCCAACCAAATGTAGTTCCTTCTTATTCACGGGTTTGGTATTACGTAAGAGCACCGAAACGCTCAATAGTAAATGAACTAAGTAAAAGAGTACGTCAATGTGCCCAAGCTGGGGCTATCGCATCTGAAACAGAATTTCAAGAAACTCTTTTGACAGGAGTATATGAAACTTTACCTAATTTAGCACTTGCTAATTGTATACAAAGAAATCTTGAATTAATAGGAGGACATAAATACAACAATGAAGAAAAAGATTTTGCAAAAAAATTGGGTTTCGAAGATCCCCTATCTGAAGAAATTCTTCCTTTAAATTTAGAACATACTCGTCCTAGCAATGAACGTGGTAATGTGAGTTGGCTTGCACCCCTTGGAGGTTTTTACGCTGCATGCCACGCTCCAGGAACCCCCGGTCATCATTGGCTAGCCACCCAGCAATATGGAATGGAAATAGGAGAAAAAGGAATGGAGACCGCTTCAAAAACAATGGCAACGTCTGCTTTAGAACTTATTTGTAATCCCGATGTTCTTAGTGAAGTTCAAAAAGAATTTAAAGAAAAGACTAAAGAATTTGTATATGACCCATTAGTACCAAAGGGACAAAAACCCAATCCTCTCGGAATCAGATAGACATTTCAAACAAAATATTAATGGCATCCGCCTGTGATCCCACGTTTCAGAAAATAACTCTGATGATATTCTTCTGCAGGCCAAAAAGTAGTAGCTCTAGTTATCTCTGTTACAATTGGGTCAGAAAACTTTCCCGAATTATTCCATTTTTCTCGAGAAATTTTCGCTAATTTCTCTTCATTAACATCAGAAAAAAAGATAGCAGAACGATATTGTTCTCCAACATCAGGTCCCTGTCTATTTAAGGTTGTAGGATCATGTAAATTCCAAAAATTATCCAATAACTCTTCATATGTAATTGTAGTAGGATCAAATTCAACTCTAACAGCCTCTGCATGACCTGTACTTGAATAACACACTTCTTCGTATGTCGGATTTTCTTTATTCCCACCAATATACCCTACGGAAGTTTTTAAAACTCCATTTAAACTTTGAAAAGTAGATTCTACTCCCCAAAAACAACCAGCACCAAAGATAGCAACAGACAATTTCAAAACCTCCAATTAAATTATTTTTTGAAGAATTATAGATTTACCGTTATTTTTCTTTCTTTTCCTTCTACTACTTCTCCTATTATAGACGAAGAAGAAGAACCAGCAGAAATCAACTTTCGTAACATCTCATCAGATTTTGAAGGTTCTACTGCAATTATTAAACCGCCAGAAGTTTGAGCATCGTTTAAAACCGCTATCATATTTTGATCTAATTTATCTGAATAAGAAACAAAAGAACGAGTCCACTCTCTATTCCTTTCTCCACCTCCAGCTGTACCTTGAATCGCATGGGATAAGACTCCTTCAAAAAAAGGTATATCAGAAAATGAAATCTCAGCATCTAATCCACTGGCATCAAGTATATTATGAAGATGTCCTAAAAGACCAAAACCAGTTACATCGGTACAAGCATTAACTGGAAATTTCGTCATGACTTCACTAGATACTTTATTTAAAGTTTTCATCGAATCAACAGATTCCTCAAAAATACCTTCCTTTAATTTGTTATTTTTAGACTTAAGCATTCTTGAAATTTTTGTTATAGGACCAGTACTCTTATTCAGATTTGTGATTATTCCTGTTCCTATTTTTTTAGTCAAAATTAATTTGTCTCCAGGTTTCGCACCACTATTTAAGATCATATCTTTGGGATCTATAACTCCAGTTACAGCAATCCCATATTTTGGTTCTTGATCATCTACACTGTGACCGCCTAAAATAACAGCTCCAGATTCACGAACTTTTTCCGATCCCCCAGAAAGGATCAAACTTAATATATCCATTCCCAAATTACACGGAAAAGAAACTAAACTCAGAGCTGTAACTGGACTAGCTCCTATCGTATAACAATCACTAAGAGCATTTGCAGCAGCTATCTGCCCAAAATCAAAGGGATCATCAACAATTGGAGTAAAAAAATCTACAGTCTGAACAATTGCCAAGTCTTCTCTTAGTTTATATACGCCTGTGTCATCACAAGGATTAGTCCCATAAATTAAATTTGGATCTACGAATGGTTCAAATCCTGATAGGGCTTTTCTGAGGTCCTCCGGACCAATTTTTGAACCTCAACCACCCGCTTTGACCATACTCGTCAAAAAAACTTTTTTTTCGCTCTTCATTAAAATTAATCCCCAAAAACATATACAAAAATATATTTTTATTATCGTAGAAAGAAAGAGATTAGAAAACCGCAAAAATTAAATACCATTCTATTTACAAAAAAAAATCAAAAGAAATGTTTTTTTTTATTTAATCTTAGTAAAATCTATTTTTAAGTTTTTTTTATAAATAAGGCAAAAAATAAATGAAAATCATCATATCTGACGATTATCAAAGAGCAATCGAATCTTTGAAATGTTTTAATAAAATTGCACATCACGATGTAGTCATTCATAACAATACTGTTTTTGAAACTGAAGATTTAGTAAAGAGGTTTTATGAAGCAGAAGGAATTGTTCTCATAAGGCAACGCACAAAGATTAATGAAGACCTCATATCAAAACTCCCAAACCTGAAGATCATAAGTGCAACTGGCGCAAGCTATGCTGGTCACATAGATGTAGAAGCTTGTTCAAAATATAAGGTTGCAGTTGCTGCAGGAGGAAGCGGAACACGTTCAACTTGTGAACTAGCCTGGGGACTGATACTTTCTCACATGCGCTCTATTCCAAAAGAAGTTTCAAATTTAAAAAATGGCGGGTGGCAAAGTACATTAGGCGAAGATATAAATGGAAAAACTATCGGAATATATGCATACGGAAAAATAGGAAAACAAATGGCACAAATTGCAAATGCATTTAATATGAACGTTCTGATTTGGGGAAGAGAATCATCAATGAAAAAAGCACAAGAAGATGGATTCAACTTTGCAGAAAATAGAGAATCTTTTTTTTCTGCCTCAGATATTATAAGTATTCACTTACCCTTAAAAAAAGAGACTGAAGGAATTATAACTTCAGAGGATTTTGCTCTCATGAAGAAGAACTCCGTTTTCGTAAATACAAGCCGCGCAAAAATCATAAAATCAGGAGATTTAGAAAAAGGACTTCTTGAAGGTAGGCCAGGATATGCATGTGTAGATGTTTATGATGAAGAACCAATCTATAATTCCCAAAACTCCTTGATCAAAATGAAAAATACCTTATGCACCCCTCACTTAGGATATGTTACTAGAGGAACATACGAAAAATATTTTGGACTTGCTTTCGACCAAATAAACGCTTTTTGTGAAGGAAAACCGATTAATCTGGTAAACCCTGAAATTTTAAAATAGAATCAATATGAAAATATTTCCAATTTAACAAATAGGGGACCACCGTGGATTTTGAATTTGATGAAAAACAAAAATTAATGCAAAGAACTTTAGATGATTTGCTCAAAAGAGTTTGTCCCCAAGAATATTCTATGGAATGTGATGAAAAAGGGGAAGCTCCCATGGAAGCCTATAAAGCAATGGCTAAAGATGGATGGATTGGTGTTTCCACCCCTGAAGAATTTGGAGGTATGGGAGGGAATGAAATTGATATGTCTATAGTTTTAGAAACCGCGGGACATCATTATCTAGATTTGGGAACTATGATTTTTCGGAATATTTGCTATGGATGT
>CAYWAX010000106.1:0-6637 GCA_964456425.1 uncultured Nitrospinaceae bacterium
ATATTTTTTCTTGAAGATTTTTAAAGGTTTTTGTTTCAAGGTTTTATTGGCTATTTTGGACGTTTTTGACTTCTTATTTTCTTGAATCTCTTTTTTTGAAATCGAAATAGATGATTTTGGAATCTTAATGTTTTTAGCTAATTTATTAGATTTGGGATTTTGTCTTTTCTTAATATTAGATTTTATAGATGTAGATTTTTTATAAATATTTTTTTTAATAGCTTTATGAATCTTCTTTGAAGAATATTCTTTTTTCCTCTTAGCTAATAAATTTTTATCAGAAATCTTTTTAATTTTAAGCGTGAAAACTTTCTTTTCCCCTTTATGGGGGTTGATAGAAAAGCTTGAGAATGAAATCAAAAACAAAAAATGGATCAAGACAGAAATAAAAATAAACAAGAAATTTTTTAGGACTTTATTTTTTTTTTGTTCTTTCTGCATTAGGTATCTCATTATAAAAATTTAGAAGTTATTCGATAAAAAGTATCAAAAGAAGAAATAGAAAATAATTTATTTGTGTGTAAAATTAATAATAATTTTGAAGATACGATTAATCCAGTAATCGTACAAAGTGAAATAATTAATCTTTTTTCTCTTTTTCCCATTTTCAAGAGTTCAATATTTGTTTGTTTGATATTTGGATTATAGGCTCGACTAAGCATTGAAAAAGTTATTGTTTCTGATCTTCTAATTGAGGCAGCTATGACAGGTTTTGATAATTTAAAAAGTGTTATGAAAATATTCAAACCACATTTGCCGAATACTCTGAGACCTCTCATCCTTTGGGCTCTTAGAGCAGTCATAAATTCTTCTAGTGTTAAAGGGATAAACCTGAACACTGTAGCAACGGTAAAAGAAAGATGAGTAGGTATTCGAAAAGAGTTAAGTCCTCTTATTAACGTAGTTGGATCAACACAAAGACTAACTGCGAATCCTGCACTTATTGTTGCGATAAAACGGAGTGATTGAAATGCGCCGTAAATTAGTCCCTCTAAGTAGAAAACTACTCCTCCAGTAAAGTTGCCAAGTATAGGAGTTTCTTTTGAGAGGAGAACAAATAAAATTGTTTTTTTTGTAGATGGATAAAATAATGCCTGAGAAAAAATTATCCCCCAAATAGAACTTATTACTAAAATTGAGAAGAAAAATATCTGTTTCCTTGTCGGATGTGAAAATAAAAACCATAAAAAACTACTCAAAGAAAGAATTGATAAAGAAATAAGACTGTCTAGCGTAATAGAGAGAATAGAAATAATTAATAGTAAAATTATTTCAAATTTTGGATTTTTGAAATATTCTTCACGTGTTTTTTTCAACTTTTTTGTAGTCCTCTAATAAATATTTCTAAAGTTCTTGGTATTATTTCATGTCCTAAACTTTTGCTCACAAAAGCATGAGGTGGAGGTTCTATATATCTTTTATTTAGATATGCACTAGAAATAACGGCATCTGAATTTCCTTGCATAATAATCTTACCATTTTCCAGAATAATTGTTTTATCTGCGTATTTAAGCGTAGATTCTGTATCATGAGTACATAGAATGATTGATCTATTATTGTTTTTCTTTTGTACCCATTTTTTTAATTGGTCCATAATTATGGTTCTTATTCCTCTATTCATTCCTCCTGTAGGTTCGTCAAGTATCAAAACCTGATTCTCACATGAATAAAGAGATGCAATTGCAAGACGAAGTCTTTCCCCTCTGCTAATTGAAAAAGGATTCTTGTATTGAAGTGTAGAAAGTTTAAAAAAATCTAAACTTTCTTGAAGCAATTCATTAATTTTAGATTTTTTGAATTTTAAGTTTTTAGGACCAAATTCAATTTCTTTTTCAACAGTGTCTAAACTCAACATTAGATCAGGATTCTGAAATAAATATCCAATTTTTCCCACAAGAGAGAGGAGACTAGACTTCTTTTCATTAAACCAAATGATTTCTCCTTGTTTAGGCTGAAGTATACCTGATAGAAGATTAAGTAAAGTGGTTTTTCCAGTTCCATTTGATCCCATAATCGCAAGAATTTCACCTTCAAAAAGATCAAAAGAAATATCTGAAAAAATATCAGATTTATTTTTTTCGTAGGAGTAAGCTATATTTTTTACAGATAGTATTCTTTTTCTTTTTTTACTTTTTAGTTCTGTTTTTTGTTCAGAGAAATTTTGTTTGTTTTTAAGAAGTTTAGATTGTTGTAAGAAATCTTCTTCATTTCTAATGTTGTGAAGATTGATTTTCTTTGTAATTTCTATCCAGGCAGGGATCTCTAGTTTAAGTTGATTCAAAGTTTCATAAGCGTCAGAAAACTCTTTCTTTCTGTAATCTCCTACAATTGAACCTTTATCCATAATAATTAGTCGATTTGTGATAGGCATAATTCTATTATTTCTATGTTCTGCAAAAATTATCGTTGGGTTATATGTAGTTTTAATTTCAGTGATAGATTTGATGAAATTTTTTACTCCTTCGTAGTCTAATTGCGATGTTGGTTCATCAAGTAATAAAATTTCAGGTTTCATTGAAAGGATACTTGCTAAGGCGATCTTTTGTTTTTCTCCTCCAGAAAGACTGCTGCAGTTGTTAAATTCAAATTTTTTTGATTTTGTAATTTCTAGCGCAAAATCAATTCTATTTAAGATTTCATTCTTTTTTAATCCTAAATTTCGAGGGCCAAAGGCTAATTCTTCCCTTACATTTGAGCAAATTAATTGATTTTCACAGTCCTGAAATAGAAATCCTATTGTTTGTGATATCTTTTCAAAAGAATATTTTGAGATTTTGTTTTCTAAGATAGATAGTTCTCCTTCCGAAGAACCTCCAGTTTCTCTTGGGGTAAAACCACAAATAGATTTCAAAAGAGTTGATTTTCCAGATCCAGTGGAGCCGGTTATAAGGATAGTTTCACCCCGTTGAATTTCAAGATTTATATTTTTTATGGATTCATTTTTAGTATCAGGATATGTGAATGAAAAGTTTTTCATAGATATCATGTTTGATAGAGGCTTTTTTTTCATGTTTGAACCTCTCTTAGTGATTGGTGGAGTTTAAACCCTAGCAAAACGCCTAAGAACGTACAAATCACGCATGTAACCATGATATAACTAAAAATATACCATTGTGCGTAAACCAAACGATAGAAAAACATATAAAGTTCAAAATTGACCAGAGTTACTAGAGAATTTCCTATCATTAAAACAAAAGCGGTTAGAAAAACGGATGAGTAATTTTGCTCTTTTGTAATCATCGAGGCTTTATTCTGATTTTTTAGATTTGTAATTCCTGCTTTTGATAATAGAAACTCGTAGACGAGAATTTCTAACGCAAGAGAAAGGAAAGGAACAATTGCAAATGAATAGATAGTAAAGGCGACAATAATTTTTCTGATGATTATAAGTAAAGACAGAGCGCCTATGTAAGGATATCTTTTAAGATATATAACGACTATTGCATAGAAGGGTAATTCTGTAAAAAAACTAGTTAAAAAAAATGAAAATGGACCAAGAAGTGCAACAGAAAGATTCCCAAAGAGTATATTTGGGATGTTCACTAGAACAAATATTACGGCCGAATAGACAGCTGCGCCACTAAATACTCTTAGTGGCAGTTTTCTGAATAATCGAGAATAGTTAAAGAAAAAAAAGATTAGAAAACCAGTAGTGATGATTATAGTGAGAATCGTTATTTTCATTTTTTATCCTATTAGGATATTCGTTGATTTTCTATTTCTCCAATAATCTAGTTTCTGTTTTTTATTTAAAAAGATATTCTCATTCCTGCATACATCTCTATTCCAGGTGCATTGTATCCAAATACTTCATCGTAATCCTCATCCAACAGATTATTGATCTTAAATTCCAAAGTAGTTTTCTGATCCTTGAGTGGAAGATTTTTTAAATAATATGAAAGAGCAACGTCAACTTTTGTAAAACCTGAGTTATTTATTTTTACTGATGATCCACCATTTGTTCCATCTACAAATCCTCTATAATCAAAGTCTCTTCTGCTACTCATCTGATTAAGAAATAATGTTGCTGTAAAAGATTTAGGATGATATGAAATTGTACTACTCCACCACCAGTTTGGTCGGCGAACAAGTTCCTGTCCCTGTTTAAATGAGGAACCTCCTAGGCCATTGCTGTCATCCAATACTAAAGTATCAAGCGTGTTGTAGTTCGCACGAATTGTGAAATCATTATAATCAAGAATAGAGATGGAAAATTCCGCCCCCTTTGTCCTTGCTTTTGAAATGTTTTCATAGTTTGTGCCATTTGCGTATGTACTCCAACTCCAGGCTATAATATTTTTAAGTTCATTATGATAATAAGTCCCGCTGACTTTTATGAGTTTTCCAAAAAAATCTTGATCTATTCCAAATTCCCAACTTTTCTGTACCTCTGGTTCAAGGCTTGGATTACCAATATACGATGATGACCCAAAAGTATCAGTAAAAGAAGGTCTTTTTACTCCTTTTCCGTAAACAGAACGAATTCTGGTACCTGTTTTTTTAAAATGATATGCACTGGATACTTTGTATGTTAGAGGGTCCTTTCCTTTAACGAAGTCATCAATTCGTAAGCCCGTTGTGAGGTATAATCTGTCCCAAAAAGTAAGTTGTTCTTGCGCGTAAAAAGAACGAGCAGTTCTTTTTGATCTTTCCGTTTTAGAAATTTGGACCTGAAAAGTTCGTTCTTTCTCGAATTCGAATCCTAAAGTTGTTATAGCCGATGTGAGAAAATCTTTTTGTGAATTAGGCGAGTTATATTTGAAATTCAATTGATTATCAGCACGAAAATTTGTCAGAGTAGTATCTGTCATATAAGGCGAAAAGAATGCTCTTATAGCATCTAGAGCATCAATCTGATCTAGATATAACGAATCGCTTCTGTAGAAAGAGAGTTTTGAAATATAATCAATATTCTCAGTAATTTCAGTTTCAGCTCGAATTCCAAAAAAATTATCTGTAGTTCTTGTGAAATTATTTAGTTCTCTATCTGAATAAGGACCTGTCAATCTTAAATCAGTATTCGTTGATCCCCCATTAGATGTATTATCTACCTGATTTTTATTATGTTGATAAAGCAAACGAATCTTTGAAAATTGCGTTGGGTAATAATCAAAACCGATTGTTCCTACTGTCCTGTAATATCCATCGTTGTAAAAGCGACCATCTGTGTCTGTTCGACTTACGGAGAAAAGGAATCCTGTGTCTTCTGTTCCTCCCTTTATTTTCAAAAATTCCTGAACTGTTTCCTGACTTCCGTATCGAACTCCCCAACTATTTGATATTTTTTCTCCTGGATTACCCATATCAACTAATAAGTTAATAACGCCTGCCGCAGCATCTGATCCATAAAGCGTACTCTGAGGTCCTTTTAGAATTTCAGCAGATTTCATCCATTCAGGGGATAGATGTTCAAAAAGAAATGGATCTCCGTCTGGTGGCGTAATTTTAAAACCGTCAAGTAAAATACTAGTAAAGTTTGTCTCGCTACCACGGATTCTGAAGTTTGTTCTTCCCCCGCGACTTCCTGATTTTTCTACAATTCCTCCGATACTATCTCTCATTATATCTTCAAAGTCGTTGGGAATACGAAGTTCTATCTCTCTATTAGGAATTACTTCTATAGAGTCTGCAATAGTACTTAGTTTCCTTGGTGTTCTGGTAGCAGTTGCAGTTACCGGGTCAAGAAGGATTTCATTTTTTTGTATTAATTCCTGAGAGTTGGAAATAGTAGGTATTATTGCAAGTAAAATGAATAGAATAAAAATGTTAAGAATAGCCTTCTTGCTTTTCAAAATTTCTCCTGACTAAGAATTATAAACACTAAATGCGAAAAATGGTTCTAAATCAATTTTCTAGTGCAGTCTTGTCCAGAGAAGGAATGTATCTAGAAAGTGCGCAGAGAAAGTACCGGTATGATAAGAAAAAAATCTTTTATTGGCATGAATTCTCATGGCCCCACCCCATTCCCCGAGGACGTGACGATTAATGAAAAGATGAGGCCGGTATCCTGACTTACAGATCAACCCAAGAGAAATACCTTCCCAGCAAAAAAATGCCAGTGGCAAAGAGAATCTCTCAGTACCTGATTACAGTGGCGGGACCGTGCCGGAATCTAACCGGCTTCCCAGGTCTTTTAAAGAAAAAGACCGCCTGCATCTAATTAAATCGATACTATAATATTAAAATATTTTTGAAAAGTTTTCAAAAATATTTTTTTCAATTTTGTAATATATTAGTCTCTTTGAGCAAGTTCTATACTGATATTATCAGGTCCTTTAATAAATGCTATTTTTACTCCGGGTCTGATTTCCCAGGGTTCGCAAATCCATTCTGCTCCTTTTAAGGAAAGTTCTTCTTGTGCTTCATCCATATTGTCTACACTCAATCCAAAGTGGTCTAATCCGTAACGAGGGTCAGATGTAGTCCTAACTGGGTCTTCACCTTCCGCTCTTCCGGATACAATAAAACTCATTCCGTTCAAGTCCATGTTAAAGGAAGGGGCACCTCCAAGTTCTCTCTGTTGTACGACTTTTGCGTCGAACATTTTCCCCCAGAATTCTTTAGCGGCATGAGGGTCTTCGCTTCTAAAATGAAGATGATCATAACCAAATTTAGCCATTGTGTTCTCCAAAGAAAT
>CAYWAX010000107.1:0-6621 GCA_964456425.1 uncultured Nitrospinaceae bacterium
GCAGCTTGAGTTAATGTTCCAGCAGTATCTACTATATCGTCAACAACTAAAACATCACGTCCTTTTACATCACCAATAATCCTCATAACTTCTGATTCATTCGCTCGCTCTCTTCTCTTATCAATGATACCAAGCCCAGCATTAAGTCTCTTGGCATAAGCTCTAGCCCTTTCAACTCCTCCAGCATCTGGGGAAACAATTACCGGATCATGAAGATCCTTTTTAGAAAAATAATTGATCATTACAGGTGCTGCATAAAGATGATCTACAGGAATGTCAAAAAACCCTTGTATTTGTCCTGCATGCAAATCAATTGTAATAACTCTGTCTGCACCAGCAGCAGTCAGTAAATTAGCAACTAACTTAGCTGTAATAGGAACCCTAGGTTGCACTTTCCTGTCTTGTCTGGCATATGCAAAATATGGAATTACAGCAGTTATCCTTTCCGCTGAAGACCTTCTAAAAGCATCTAACATAATCAGCATTTCTATTAAGTTCGCGTTTCCTGGATGACAAAGACTCTGTATTGCAAAAACATCCGCACCTCTAACATTTTCCTGAATTTGAACAGAAGTCTCCCCATCGCTAAAATCTTCTATCGCAATCTCCCCTTTAGCAATCTTCAAAGCATCGAAAATACAATCCGAAAGTTGAGGATTAGATCTACCTGCAAAAATTTTTATGCGACTATTTGTCAAAACTCTGTCCTTTACACACAAGTATAACGATAAACCCGAATTTCTTACTCTATCTGTAAAATTTGTCAAGTCCAGTTTGCAAAAAGTAAAGAGATTTTCTTTTATCGCATATATTCAAAAACATTCCAAAGTGATTCTCAATTAGAATTAGAAATTTATTCTCTTTAACATACTTCTTTGCAAAGGCCTCACAATAGAAACCCATAATTCCTGCTTAGCAGAAAAAAAATCAAACGCCTTGTTTACATCATCTTTTCTAAGAAAAATCCCGAACAATGCCGACCCGCTTCCACTCAAAAGAGAAAGTTTTGCTCCAAATCTTAACAACTTATCCCTATAATCTTGCAAATAGGGATATCTAGGAAAAACAACTTCTTCCAGATCATTTTTTCTGCCATCATATCTTCTGCTAAATTTAAATGTCTGTCCGTTTTGTAACTCACTCTCTTTTATTCTCTCTCTAGACCACTGATAAACATCTTTAGTTGATAAAGAAATTGGAGGTTTGACAATTAGAATATAATATCTGGGACTGAATCTATAAGAAAATAATTTCTCATCTCCTCTCCCCGCAAAGATATAACTTGGATTATTCAAAAAAAACGGGACATCAGATCCTAATTTCTTTGCCAGATGTTCAAGTTTTTTTAAAGGATAATTGATTTTCCAGAGTCTATTTAAAACCCATAAAACATAAGCAGCGTTACCACTACCACCTCCTAAACCAGCACCTATAGGTATTCTTTTTTCTAAATGGATTTTTGCACCCAATTCAGTATCTCCAAATTCCTCACGAAGGAGACAAGCAGTTCTATATATAATATTTTCTTTTCCTTTAATAAAAGGATTATCAACTGAGATATCTATTCTTCTCTTTCTTTTATCTATAAAAATATTATCAAAAAGACCTACTTGCAGAAGATGAGTATAAACCTCATGGAAACCGTCATTTCTCAACCCTAGTATTTTAAGCCCCAAATTTATCTTAGCTGGACTTGAGATTTGAATTAAAGACAATATTAATTTCTCCTACTAATCGAAAAATAAATGATGAATAGAAATGTCAAAAGGAATCTTCAAGTCAAATCTATTATTTTGGACTAAATTGAAAATTGAATTACTTATATCTTCTATTTGAATTTTCAAATGTGCTTTGGTTTTAGGATTTACTATCAAAATAGACTTAGGAAATTGGATTCCAGCAATTTCTTTGTAAGATTTATAATAAACATATAACTTCTGTCCAGATAAATCTATTTTTACTTTACTTGGCATTAGAGAATTTTTATTTATCCAAAATGTTTTAGAATTCATATCTTTTTGAATAGGTAGCAAAATCCCCTTTTTTTTATCGAATCTATAATCTGTTTCTAAAAATTTAGGTTTTAAAACACTTAAAATTTCAAGAAGAGTTTCTAGTTCTATTGGGATACCGAATAAATTATTCATAGTTTTTTTAGTAAAATCACTAACATACAAATTTTTTTTTGAAATATTAAAAATTTTCAGACTCTTTTCCTTAGCAACAATAGAAAAATAAGGATTTCCGAAAGGGCTTAAAATTTCCATTCTAAAAAGATTTGGTTTTTTCCAAACTAGAAATGCATTTCCCGAAAAAGCACCTTGTTCAAAACCAATTTCCTGGTGAAATATACTTTTATTATTTTTCGTTTCAGGAAAAGATATTTCAAAAGAGATAAAAGCTCTGACAGAACGAATTGGCTTTTTAGATTTTATTTTTTCAAATATCTCTTTTGCCTCGGGAAAAAGTTCTGCTTCCTCTTGAAGAAGAGTATTCATACTACAAGAAATTAGAAACAGGCAAAGAAACAAAAATAGAATGATTCTCTGGAAGATCATGTTTTCAATATTAAAATAATTTCTAATCATTGATTTTTACGCTTCATATGAAGTTGAATTTTTTTTCTGACTCTCTTTGAATCTTTCGACCCTTTTTTTATAGATTCTTTCCAAAAATACAAAGCTTTATCTATCTTTTTGAGTGCAAAATAAATATCCCCTAAATGTTCAAGAACTACCGGATCATTGGGAAGTTTTTTATGTGCAATCAATACTTTCTCAAGAGCCTCTTTAAATTTTTGCTGTCTAAAATATACCCACCCTATACTATCTAAGAAAGCGGGATTAGTAGGATCTTTTTTCAAAGCTTTCAAAATCAGATTTTCGGCCATTTTTATTTTTATATTTAATTCTGAATACATATATCCTAATAAATTTAATGCGTTAGGGTTATCAGGTACCAATACTAGTATCTTTTTGATTTCAGATTCTACTTTTTTCCACTTTCTTGTTTCGTAGTAAACTGTCGATAGATAATATCGATAATTAAGATTTTTTGGACTTTTTCTCACTGCTATTTTCAGAAATTCTATAGACCTATCCTTTTCTCCTTTCTTTGCAAGAAATTTTCCCCTCAAAAAATCAATCTTAGGATCTTGAGAATAAGATTCATTCATTTCATTTAAAATATTAAATGCTTTCTTCCAATCTTTCGTTTTCGCATGAAGAATCGAGAGTTCAAGATTAACTTCCAAATTAGAAGGTTCTAAACGAAGGAATAATGCTAATTCTTTTTTTGACAAATCAATTCGATCAAGTCTTTCATATATTTTTGAAACAAATATTCTTGCTTCTTGATCTTTCGGATTTTCAACAATGACGAAACGGAACTCAGAAAGTGCACGAGTATAATCTCCTTTTTTGAAATATAGAATCCCCAAAACACTATGGATTTGCATATTCCCAGGAGTTTCCTTTTTTATAGATTCAAATTCATTAATTGCTCGGTCATACTTTTGATCTTTTATAAAAAGTTGACCTAATCTATAACGAGCTAGTTGATTATTTGGAACAATTTCCAAAAATCTTTTATAAACAATTTGAGCTTGAGCAAATAATCCTTGTTTCTCATACAGGTTCCCCAAAAGAAAAAGACCTGCCTTATAGTTTGGATTTATTTTTAATAACATGACAAGATTTCGTTGAGAAAGTTCAAAATTTCCAGAAAGATAATAGGCCTTTGATATATAAAATAATATCAAAATATTTTTAGGGCGGTTTTCTTTCATATTTTCAAGCAACTGAATTGCCTGTCTATTTTTTTTCATTTCAATTAAAAGACTAGACAGCAATAATTTCGCTTCAAAATGTTCGGGATCCAACTGGACTGAATTTCTATAATATTTTTCTGCCAGAACATATTTTTTTGACGAACTATATATACCACCTAGTATAAAATTGGCTCTAAAGTTTTCGGGATTATTTTCTATAGATTTTAAAGAATTTTTTTCTGCTTTATAGATATCTCCCTGCCTTAAGTTTAACTCAGAAAGACGTAGATATAAAAATGATGAATGTGGGTCACCTTTCAAAGCTTTTTCATAAAAAACTCTCGCAGAATCAAATCTACCTTTCAATTCCTCCAAGTATCCATCCATAAAATCTTTATAGGATTCAGCTGTTGAAGAATTTTTGAATGTAGGAAGATTAGGCTTTGATACGAAATCAGGAGTAACACATCCTGTCAAAAACAAAGTTATTACTAAAAATTGAAAATGAATTGATTTATAAATCATTTCATTTAACTTTCTTTATTTTTGTTAATAATTTTTCCGCCATTTCCTTAAATTCAGGATCATTAAAATTATCTATCAATTTATTTACTGCATCTTCATCTTTTTCAGAAATAGGCTCCGGTTCATACTTTTTTTCTACTTTGTTTTTATGATTAGGCAAATCTAAAGTTTCTATAGATTTATTAGATAGAACAAATCTCATTTCCTTGACCTTTTTTCGGCCCAGAGAAAAATTTAATTTTTCTTTTAGTTCTTCTGACTCAGACTGTAACTGTGTAAGCCAAATATTATCATCAACTTCCACAACAATAGTCTTACCTCTAAGAAGAGATGGTTTTGCAATTCTTGAAATATCTGAACCAACTATTTCGTTCCACGCCTTCAAAATTTCACTTAGAGCAAAACGTTTACCCCAAGACTCTTTGCGACCCAAAGTATTAAAGATTTCTTCTATCTTCTTAAATCTGCTAAATCTATATTTAGACAAAATTTTCACCAAAAGGTTAAAAAAATACTTAGGAAAGATCGGAAATTGTCTGCATAACTTTCTCTATAATCTTCGTACTTGATTCCTTAACTCTCGGATTTAAAAATTCTTCTTCCAAATTTATAGGTGGACCGAAGTGAACCTCTATTTTTGCTCCAACTCGAGGAAAAATCTTTCCTACAGGGATGAGTTTCTCCGTTCCCTTAACTAAAACAGGAACAACCGCGGGTTTAGTGGCCTTTATAATTCTTCCTACCATTCTATTTCCTGCTTGAATTTTATTATCAATACTTCTAGTACCCTCAGGATAAAGAACTACCCTGCTTTCTCTTATATATTTTTCTATAGACCTAATTGAACTTATATTTGCACTTCCACGCTTTATTGGGAATCCCCCGATTTTCCTTAAGAACCATCCAATTAATGGAACAGAGAAAAGTTCTTGTTTCCCAGCCTGACGAATACACTCATTAGGGTACTTTGTATAGATAGCCCAGGGAACTAAGAAAACATCAAATGCAGAAAGATGATTGCTTAAGAATAGCACTCGATTTCCATGAGGGATATTTTCTTCACCAACAACCTTGCAATTAACAAAGTAACGGATAAAAAACCTTACTATATGAAAGCTGGATGCAAGTATTAATCTGTCATATAATTTATCAAATCCGCCCATTGCTAATGACCTTTTATATAAGATTTAATTTACCCTTCTTATTTAACATCAAAAAAAGATGTGTCATTATACAATTTATTTGCCCAATTTTATACTTTAAGAGTTCTTAAGAAAACCAACCCTTGATAGCTATCAATTTAAAACAAATTAAATAGGACTTCATATTTATGAATCAATTAAATGAATCTATCTTTAGGGAATATGATATTAGAGGTCTTGTCCCTAAAGATTTAAATCCTCGAACTGTTCTTGATTTAGGTTTAGCTGTTGGAAAATATTTTATTAGTAAAAAAGTTGATAAAATTGCTCTAGGACATGATTGCAGACTATCTTCTCCTGAATTTTATGAATCTTTCAAAAACGGCGTACTTCTATCTGGATGTAGTATAATAGGAGTCGGAATGGTCCCTACTCCTTGCCTATCATTTGCTACTCAATTCTTAGAAGTAGGAGGTGGAGTGCAAATAACTGGAAGCCACAATCCAAAAGAATACAACGGATTCAAAATTACATTAGGCAAAGAATCAGTCCACGGAAAAGAAATCAAAAAGATTTTCAAGTTCACAAAAGAAAAAACAAAAAAACAATTGTCTCAAATGGGTACATTTGAGAATAAAAATATAAAATCTAAATATTTACATAGAGCAACGGAGAACTTGCAATTAGAAAGAAAAATTAAGGTAGTGGTCGATGCAGGAAACGGTGTTGGGGGTGAATTGTGTTGTAAAGTTTTGAGAAAGATCGGAGCACAAGTTTATGGTTTGTTTATCAAACCAGATGGAAATTTTCCAAATCATCACCCAGATCCTACTATAGATAGCAATCTTTTTTCTTTAATCAAAAAGGTAAGAAAAACAAAATCTGAAATAGGCATAGCACTTGATGGAGATGCTGATCGAATTGTTGTTGTCGATTCAAAAGGGGAAATTATGAGGGGAGACGAACTTCTAATCATTCTTTCTAAATCCGTATTAGAAAAAACTCCTGGAGCATCGATAGTCTTTGACGTCAAATGCTCTTCAAGACTAACGGATTCTATCAAAAAAATGAAAGGGAAACCTATTATGTCACCAACAGGCCATTCTTTAGTCAGAGATATAATGAACAAAGAAAGAGCTCTGCTTGGAGGGGAACTTTCTGGACATATTTTCTTTTCAGACGAAT